>CAZWAL010000006.1:0-41429 GCA_964631905.1 uncultured Stakelama sp. | reverse complement strand
CCCACAATCACAACATCATACGGCATTGACTCGCGTTCGCTCATGATCGTCTCCACGTAGAGACGCTGCCGGGGCTGTCGTCGCGTTCCGGCAACGTCTTGACCATTCACGCGTGCCCGTGAATTGACCGTCACGTCAACCGGGACTTTAGTGATGGCCATGGGGGCAGAGCAGAATTTTGACTGGGCGAGCAGCGTCGCCAGCATGATGGACTGGTGGCGCGAGGCCGGGCTGGACGTTGCGATCAGCGAAGAGCCGCGCAATTGGCTTCAGTCGCAGGCGGAAAATGCGCCGCCCCCAACGATCGAGGATGAACGCCCCCGCACGCCAATTGCTCGTGGCAATGTGCTCGCCCCTGGTGATCCACCTGCCCGCCCGATTGAGCCGATGCCCGCCGATATTGCGGCCTTTGAAGCGTGGCGGTTAAGTGAAAACGCGCCGGATGCCAGCTGGGGCAGCCAGCGCATCGGCGCGCAAGGCGACGTGCAATCGTCGCTCATGGTCGTGATCGAAATGCCCGAGCGCGACGACGCGAGCGCAGGTAGTCTGCTGAGTGGCGCGACCGGCGCGTTGTTCGATCGGATGCTCGCTGCGATTGGGCGCGATCGAGGGTCGATCTATCTCGTACCGATGTGCGTGGTGCGACCCAGCACGGGCAGCATACCGCCCGACGCCCTGCCCACGTTGGCGGCGGCGCTCCGCCATCAGGTCGCGCTTTCGGGCGCACGTCGTGTCCTCGTTATCGGGAATGCGGCCAGCCGTGCGCTGCTTGGGGCCGATATCGCCGACAGGCGTGGCGCTTTACGCCCAATTAACCGAAACGAAGGAGAACAAGCCAAGCCGATCGAAGCCGTGGCGAGTTACCATCCGCGCTTTCTGCTCGAACGTCCGGCCGCCAAGGCGGAAGCCTGGAAAGACTTGTTGCTGCTTGCCCAGGGGATTGACGCGTGAACAGACTGTTACTCCTCGCATCGGCGTTCAGCGTGTTTCCTCTGGCGCCCGCCATGGCGGAAGACAAGACCGTGGTTTCCCAGCCCGATTCGGTGCCGGCGCAACTCGATTCGGAACAGCGTAGCGGCTATCGGATCGTGTTCGATGCAATTCGCAGCAAGAAATGGGTCGAGGCGCGGCTGCAATTGACAACCATGAAGCCCGGGCCGCTCCATGCAATCGCGATGGCCGAACTGCTCGTCGCGCCTGGATCACCCAAGGCGACGGCGGAGGAACTCGCCAAGATTCTTGCGGAGGCACCCGAGCTGCCACAGGCCGAACAACTGGCGCGGCTCGCCAAGGCACGTGGTGCGACTGATCTCCCCGCCCTGCCGTACACCCAGGCACTCAGCTGGACCGGTGGTGCACCGATCCGGGCACGCGCGAAGAGCCTGAAAAGCGACCAGATCGCAGCGGAACTGGCGATCAAGATGCAGCCCTTCATCAAGGAAGATCGCGGGGCCGAAGCGCAGGCGCTGCTCGAAAATACGCCGGGCCTGACCCTTGAGGCGCTCACCGAATGGCAACAGAAGATCGCCTGGATTTATTTTGTCGCCGGTGACGATGCGAATGCCCGCACGATGGCCGCAAAGGCGCGCCAGGGGTCAGGAGAATGGGCGATCCAGGGAGATTGGGTCAACGGCCTCGCGGCGTGGCGGCAACACGATTGCGTGGCGGCAGGCGATGCCTTTGCCAATGTCGCCACCCGTTCGACCGATGTCGAATTGCGCGCTGCGGGGCTTTACTGGGCTTCACGCGCGGACCTCGCCTGCGGACGTCCCGACCGTATCGAAGCACGGCTGAAAAGCGCCGCGCAGTTTGACGAGACATTTTACGGCCTGCTCGCCCGCCAGACGTTAGGCATCAGAACCCCGGTCACCCGCGCAGCCGATGCCCGAAACACCGCCGACTGGCAGGTGCTCGGTCGCCGCCCGAACTTGCGCGTCGCCGCCGCCCTCGTCGAAATAGGTGAGGATGCGCTGGCCGACGAGGTGTTGAAGCGTCAGGCACGGATCGGCAACGTCAATGAATATGCCGGGTTGGTCCGGATTGCGGGTGCGCTCAATTTGGCGGCAACCCAGATCTGGCTGTCACACAACACGCCCGCTGGTGCCGCGCCCAGCTTGGCCGCCCGCTACCCTGCACCCAACTGGACGCCCGATGGCGGTTGGCGGGTCGATAAGGCGTTGGTATATGCGCACACGCTCCAAGAATCGAAATTTCGCACCGATGTCGTGAGCCCCGCCGGCGCTTATGGCCTGATGCAGGTGCGCCCCGGTGCCGCCAGCGACATGAGCCGCAATCGCGGCCTGCGCGCCGACCGGGTGGCGCTCACCCGGCCATCGACCAATATCGAAATCGGCCAAAGCTATATCGAATGGTTGCGTGATCAGCCTGCCACCGGCGGACTGCTGCCCAAGGTGATCGCCGCCTATAATGCCGGGCCGACTCCAGTCGAAGCCTGGAACGCGATCGTACGGGATAACGGCGATCCACTGCTGTACATCGAATCGATCCCGTACTGGGAAACGCGCGGTTACGTGGTGACGGTGCTGCGCAATTACTGGGTATATGAGCGCGAGGGCGGCAAGACCGTCTCACCGAGCCGGGCTGCGCTGTCGCAAGGGCTGTGGCCGCGCTTTCCCGGATTGCCGGGGCCAACGGCGGTCCGCATTACCGCCAGCAGCAAGCCGATGATGACCGCCAGTGCCAATTGACGACAGCCTGACCTTTCTGCCGGTTCGAATCGCGGTCCTCACCATTTCCGACACGCGCAGCCTGGCCGATGACCGGTCGGGCGCTACGCTTGTAGAACGGCTGACGGCAGCGGGGCATGCGCTGGCAGACCGCGCGATCATTCGCGATGACGTGCCGACCATCGTTGAGACGCTGAACGGCTGGATCGACGATCCCCAGATCGACTGCATCATCACGACCGGCGGCACCGGCGTCACCGGTCGCGACGTTACGCCGGAGGCAATCGAGCAGGTACAGGACAAACCGATACCCGGGTTTGGCGAATTGTTTCGCTGGCTCAGTTTCCAGTCGATCGGCACCTCGACCATCCAGTCCCGCGCCTGTGCGGCGGTGGCGCGAGGCACGTATGTTTTTGCCCTTCCCGGATCGACCGGTGCGGTGAAGGACGGGTGGGACGGTATCCTCTCCACCCAGCTCGACAGCCGGCACCGCCCCTGCAATTTTGTCGAACTGATGCCGCGCCTGATGGAACGCTGACCATCGACGGACGAGCGACGGAAAGAATGCGTTAAGCCTTGGCCGGTATTTTTGGGGCGTCACCAGCAAGGGGTATCGCCATGACCGCGCCAATGACGGACCTGACCACCCGGCTGCGCGATCAGCAGCGGATATCCGCCGAAGATGCGCTGCAGATGCGCCGGATTGTGTGGCAGGATGGCGAGATCGATCCGAGCGAAGCCGATGCGATTTTCGATTTGAACGGCACGGTCAAAAGCTCATCGCGCGACTGGGTCGATTTTTTTGTCGAAGCGATGACGGTCTATCTCGTCCGGCAGCAAGCGCCGCAGGGTTATGTCGATGAAGCAAAAGCCGCCTGGCTGATGGCGCGGATCGACCACGATGGCCGCGTCGATACATTGGCCGAGCTGGAACTGCTCGCCAAGATCCTCGAAGATGCGACCAGCGTCCCCGACACACTCAAAAGCTACACCCTCGCCCAGATCGAGCGGGTCGTGCTGACGGGATCGGGGCCGACGCGTGACGGCGGCACCGTTAACCCTCGCGGGATCACTGAGGCCGAAGTGGCTCTGCTACGGCGGGTTTTGTTCGCTCAGGCTGGCGATGGCCCCGCCATCATCAGCCGCGCCGAGGCCGAAATGCTGTTTCGCGTGAAGGATGCAACGCGCGACGCTGACAATACCCCATCATGGCAGAAACTGTTCGTGCAGGCCGTGGGCAATCATCTGATGGCAATCGAGCGCTATCAGCCACCTTCCCGCGATGAAGCCACCCGGCTGGACCATTTCATGGCGAGTATAGCGCCCAACACGACTGGGTTTCTGGCGCGGATCGGATCGGCGCTGATTGGCAACCATGACGCTCGCTCCGCGATACCAGCAGGTGACCGGGCTTCAGCCGCAGACGCCAATCACACTATCATCCCCACGAGTCAGGCCTGGCTATCCAGCGCGATCGATCGTGATGGTGAGCGCGACGAGCTGGAAACCGCGCTGCTGGCGTTCATTGTCGCTGAACAGGGCTGATCCGTTGTCCGCCAGCGGGGTTATTCAGGCGCGGCATCTGCCTGCGAAACGGCAAGTTCATGGCCATCGGGATCGATAAAGTGAAAGCGTCGCCCGCCGGGGAACGCGAAAATCGGTACTGCAACGGTCCCACCCGCCGCGACCACCGCGGCTAACGATGCCTCCAGATTATCGGTATCGATTACGGGCAAGGGCGCTTTTACCCTCTGCTCGATATCGGCATCGAGCCCGACATCAGTATCCCCGCTGGTCGTCGCGGCATAGGTTGGCCCGAATTCGGTAAACGCCCAGCCGAACGCGCTGCCGTAGAACGCGGCCGATTTTTTTGAATCGGCCACCGGAAGCTCCAGTGTAGGTTGACAGGACCGTCTAGAGTCACGGGGATATCCGGGGAATTGTGGGGAGAGCCGATATAAACGGCGGTTTTCCGGGGCTATCGGGGCGATCAGGGTGCAAAAGCGGGCGCGGCGCTGTGTCTAGAGTGGGGTGCCGTTTAGACGATGCCGGGGCAAGACCGGTTAGAGTCTCGGGAAAGTGAGCGGCGCGCGCCTCAGCCGCAGATAACTGCCGAATAATGGCTTTCTAAGGGGGCGATTTTACGCATCTGAGCGCGTTCTAAGTGGGCGGAAGTGGGGTAATCGCGCGCCCAGTTCGTCAAATGCGCCCCAAGGCGCTGCGAATGGCGGAAATCCGGGCTAATGTACGGATGCGATCGATGCGGTTGGGCCGTCAGCGGATGCCGGAAGTGGGCGCGTTTTTGGCGCCGATTAATTCTCGCCGAGGTCTTTCTTGGTGATCGACGTGGTGCTCAGCGTTTCGAGGCTGCCGTTGATTACCGCACGTAACACCCTGAGGCATGGAAACCACCGCTGCCCCTTAACATCATTCTCAGCGAGATATTGGTCGACATATGATCTACTCCAAACTCCTTCCAACGTATCGAGCCGATTGGTAATAAGCGTCGCGCCATTGCGCACGATCTTCTCAGAAGAACCCAGTACCGTGCCACAGCTATAACCCGACAAATTGGGTTGCATCGGGATGACCCATTCGGGCAATTTATCCTCGTCAATGCGAACGATGTCACGAACCGGAAAGCTGGTCGATGTGTTGTCGAAGACCTGGATACACCTGAATCCAGACTTTGCGTTCGGCCAGCATCGCATCGCGACCGCGAAACCGTTCTGTAAATCCGACACAGTCGTGAAGACGCTACCGTCGTCGAGTTTGCGCCACTTCGCCTCATGGGGGTCGACAGGATCGCCCTCTTCTGGAGCGGCCCCGCACCCGGCTAGCTGCAACAGCATCAGAAGCGCCAGACCAATCGCCTCCAGGCGAAACAGCAGCTCGGCGCGCTTCATCTTCACAGTCGCCTCACGACTGCAACGACCCGCCCAATAATCTGTAGCTCATCATCTTCGATCGGTATGATCGGAGGCTCGCGACCATTATCGCTCAAGAGCTGCAGCTGGTTCCTGCCGGGTACATGAAGGCGCTTTATCATGCCCATCTCGCCCATTGTAACAGCCCAAATTCCACCGGACATGCGCACGATCTTCTGAGCGGTATCGATCAGAACGATTTCGCCTGAGCGGATCGTCGGCTCCATCGAATCTCCGTCGCCGACAGTCCAGAACAGGTGATCCGGCGAAGAGCGAGTGAAGTGAAGCAACCAAGATCGGGAAAAAACTCGCTTCTGTGCCTCCACCGGTCTGTCGACATAGGTAGCACCAAGCCCATAGCGTAAGTCGATCTCGCTGATCGCAACCAAGTCAGGGTCTGCCATCGCAAGCGACTGACCGAGGTAATCTGACCAGCCTGGAAAATCGGGAAACGCCTGCCGTAGTTTATCGATCGCCGCCCGCCCGAGGCGTGAGGGAGCGGTCCCCTTGTGCGGCCGGTTGACTGTCGTGACGGCGACGTTCGCACGCTTGGCAACAGCTGCTGGCGTTTCACCCGCGAACTCCACCAATGCGCGGATCAGCGCCGTATCTTGCTCAAGACCGTTCATTGGGAACCGTTAGCATTCGCGCTATCGCTCGTGTTGTAGCATTTTGGCTATTGCACAATAGCTATTTGGCTATTAGCGATATGGCATGGACCAAGAAGCCGTCATCGCCGACATTGAGAACCGCGCCCGCGAGGCCGCAGTTTCGATCCGACGGGTTTGCATCGAAGCAGGTGTGCACCCCACAACTTTCAGTCGCTGGAAGAAATCGGAGCGTAACCCTGATCCGCAGGGTGCGAACCTGAAGCTTGTTGGCCAGCTGTACGATGCGATCGAGCGGCTAAAGAAATCGGCTCGGCAACGCGGCGCTGGCGGTAAGCGCAACTCGGTGCGGAGTGCGGCCGCATGAGCGACGTGCAGGATGCCGGATGGGCTGACCCGACCGCCGCTCGCGACGCCGCTCGTCGCCTTAAAGAGCGCCGCCAACGTGAGTTACTCGACGACGTGACGGTCGTCGGCGTAGCGCAGAGCATCGAACATTGTCCGCAAGCGGATAGCGACGCGCGTCCTGCCATCGGCAATCGCGGCATCGGCCTGAGTTTGCGCAGTATCTATCGTTGCTTCCAACGTGCCTGGCTGAAGCACTTCGGTGACCGTGATGTGTGACATCAGCAGCCACTGCAGCGCCACGATGTGGTCTTGCATTTCGTCAAGTCGTTCAGCGTCTGTCGATTCCATCGGTTCCTCCGTCGCGGTGTTTGACCAGCATGACGGGGCAGACGCCGATTCGCATCGTCTATGTGAGGCCGCGAAATGAACGCTCGGGCATCCCTGCTTTCGGGCGCGACGCTGTTTGAAGTTGCGCCGGATCAGGTCGACGAGGGCGACCGTATCGGCTTTCTGCATGAGGACAAGGCGGCAGCGCTCGGTCGGCTGATGGCCGTCGACGGGCAGCGCGATCCGATCAAGGTCGTCGCCAACAAGAAAAATGCTGCGAAGCCGTGGCGGCTGGTGACGGGCATGCACCGGCTGATCGGTGCGCGGATCGAGTGCATGACGGTCTGGGCGATCGAGGTCAGCGGCACGCCTGAGGACCTGGCCGATCTCGAGTCTTCAGAGAACCTGCACCGTCGCCCTCTGGCCCCGATCGAGAAGGCCAAGTTCACCGCCGCGCTCGTAAACGCTGCTCGCGACAGACTTGCCCGAGAGCATGGGAACCTAAAACATGCGAAGCTGGCCGCGAAGGCCCGTTGGGATCGCGTAAAGCTCGGCGAAATGCGCGTCGAATCGGCGCTTACGCAAGACGTTGATGATGCACGTTCCAACTTGGGACGTGCATACGGCTGGGAAGAATCGGCGATCGAAGCGCTCGGCATGTCACGCAGCGCGATCCATCGCGCACTCGCCATTTCCCGCCTCATCATCGAGCCGTTTCCTGAGCTTGCCGAGGCGCTGTCGAACCATCCCGTTGTCGGGGAAAATGAGAAGCAGCTTGGCGATATCGTCGGAGTAAAAGGCGATGATGATCGCCGCAAAGTGATTGAGGCACTGCTGGCCGACCCCGAGCTGAGCGCCGACGAAGCACGGGTGAAGATCGGCCTGGGCAAAACCGTCGCGCAGGCCACGCCTGTCGAGCATCAGAAATTCTTCAACCAAATCAAGGGTGGCTGGGGGCGGCTGAACACATCGCTCAAGCGACAATTCCTGCCCGAGATGGTGGCACTCCTCGATACGCAGGGCCTCAAGCGCGAGATGCGCGACCTGCTGACTGAGCAGCTGGGCGACAAGGCATCCGGCCCAGCGCCAAGCGACATGAAAGATGCGCTGTCAGTGACGTTCGACATCGTCGCCCGCTTGGCGTGCGGCGAAGGAGTCGATGATGACGAGCTGGAGGCAGCGCGCGCAAAAGCGCAGAACGTCCTTCTGGGGCTGAAGTCGGAGGCCCCCGATGCGGGGTGAGCTGTCTTCCGCGCGCCACAGCAAGCGCCATCCCTATGACTGGTATGTCGACGATTATTGGGTCGGCACCCAGCTGGCCCGGCACCTCGACTGGTTTGAAGAAGAGCAGGCCGAGGGACTTGCCGTTTGGGACCCGAGCTGCGGCCTCGGCAACACAGTGCAGAGCGTCCACGGCACGGTGCCGATCTGCCTGTCTGACATCGTTAATCACGTCGATTGGGCGCTGTATCCCGAGGATTATGCCCCGCGCCCCACCTATTTCGACGCCGATTTCCTCGAATGCGAGGCGGCACCGGCCCCCTGCACGATCGTCTGCAACCCGCCTTACAGCTATCGGAAGGGCATCTTAGAGGCGTTTGTGCGCCATGCGCTGAAGCTCGCCACGGGCCGTGTCTGCATGGTCGTGCCGAACAAGTGGCTTTCGAGCCAGAGCCGGTACCGGCTGTTCGTGCAGGATCATCCACCTGCGATGGTGCTGCACCTGACCCAGCGGCCATCGATGCCGCCTGGCGACCGGATCAAGCTGATGGGCAACCGCGCCTTTCGCGGCGGGATGATCGATTATTGCTGGATCGTCTGGGACGTTCGCCGCCCGACCGCGCCCGGCGAAACGCGCACCATCTGGCTGCCACCGCTGGCGGGCATCGCATAATGGACCCGCGCTTCACCACCCCCGCCGATGAGCGCGCCGCGATGCTGCGATTCATCTGGGGCTATCAGGTCGCCAACGACGGCGTTTCGCCGAGCGTGCGGCAGTGCGCGCGGGCGATTGGCGTGTCGACCACCAAAGGTTTTCGGCTGCTGCAGCAGCTGGAGGAAGAGGGTTCGATCCGCCGCCTCGCTGGCCGGACCTGCGCGATCGAGGTGCTGCACAAGCCATCGATCCCCCAGCACATCGCCGTCCCGCTGTTCGCCGTTCCATTTCTGGCGCGCGCGGGCCGCTTCGCCACCATGAAGGAGCTTTGACCATGGCCGTCGTTCCGATCGCCCAAGCGCAAAACTACGCTGTTCCCCCCGTGCCGAGCTCACCCGCAACAACGCCATTCGGCGCCAGGATCGAAGCGCGCGGGGACCAGGTGAATTACCGTGACGGCATGGATTGCCCAGACTGCGGCCGGGGTGCCTTCTACATCGGCAGGCAATCCGCGGAATGCGCCCATTGCGGCACCGCGCTGCCCCTCGCGCCGACGCGGGGTGCCCGGTGATGGTGCATGTTATCCAGGTAGCGCTGATCGCGGGGGCGATCCACGCCTCAGTGTTTGTTCTAGCGCAGACGTTCATCAATCCTCGCTGCTGGGCCGTGCTGCGCCAGCTGCTGACCGGCAAGGTGGGCTGAGGCCATGGAGCACCCCGCGCTTCCATCCCTCCACCGCGCCATCGCCGCGCTCACCTATGACCAGATCGAGGTCATCCCGACGGACTCGGGCGTGCCGATCTGCAACGAACAGGTGCCGTTGCTCGATCGCAGCATCGCCAATGATCTGATGCGCATCGACAGCGCGATCAGCGGCAAGGGCCAGACGCTCCTGTCCGCGATCGCGCACTCGATCGACGAAGCGCTGGTCGCGATCGAGGAGGCGCGCCGATTGATGCGCGGGGATGCTGCGTGATGCCTCAACAAGGCCCGCGTCACCACGGCCTGTCCCATCGCGAGCAGGAAATCATGGACCTGCACGATGGTGGGATCAGCGAAAAGATGATCGCCACCGAGCTTGCGCTCGATCGCGGATATGTGCGCCAGATCATCCAGCGTTATGATTTCACCAGCGTTTGGAACGCCGGGAACAAGTTCGACGCAATGGTCGCCCAGGGCAGCCAGGCACTGGCGCGCGCGATCGAGCGGACGGGCAAAAGGTTCACATGATGCCCCGGCTCGATCCCATCGTCGAAGCCCAGCGCATGCGCGAGCGGCGCGTGGTGTTCGAGCTGGCGCAGTCGGCAGAGATCAGCCTGGCCGAGGCGCGTCGCCGGATCGTGGAAGCGCGCTGGCGCCTGCGCGATTCCCAGCGCGGCCGTTGCGGCACGCAGATCCGCGCAAACGCGGCGGCGACGACCGCGCTCACCCCGATCGACGACAGCGATGAAGGACTGGAGTGGTGGCAGAAATGAAGAAATGCGTGACGGAAATCGGCTATTTCGGGCCGAGCACCAATGTGCGCGACGTGCGCGTCGGCGCGCCCTCGGTCGACAGCATGATCGCGGCGATCGGCAGCCTGCCCAAGCGGGATTTCGGGGTCGGCAAAGCGATCGTCGATGCCGCCCCGGTCATTCTGGCGGCTGGAGCAACGATCAACGCAGCTATTGTGACGGCATTTCGGGATCGGCCGGGTGTGGTGCTGAGCTTCAAGCGGGCGGATCGCGGCTGATGCGCTGGCTGCCGCGCCTTTGGCTGACCGATTCTATCTCGTGCGACAGCGAAGGCGAGCTGGAAGGTCCGCTGCTCTGCCTGGCGTGGCATGGCTGGGTGATTGAGCTGGCTGTCCTTCGTCGGACGCGCCTCGTCACATCCGCGTGCACTTGTCAGGCATATCCCACGCACTGCGCCAACGACTGCCCGCTCCACGGCCTTGACGACGAGGTCGCCGACTGATGCCCACCCGCGCGGATCATCCCAACCAGTTCGGCTTCGTGTTCGATGCGCCGCAGCCTGCCAGTGAGCCTGCCGAGTTGGCCGGGCTGGAGCGTCAGGTGTCGCGCGCGGTGGCGGCGATGCTGAAGGATGATGTGCGGTCGCGCGAAGTGCTGGCCGCCGAGGTGAGCGTGCTGCTGGACGAAGATGTCAGCCGGTACATGCTCGATGCCTATGCCAGCCCCGCGCGGCCCGAGCACAAGGTGCCCGCGTCTCGCCTGTTCGCGCTGGTCGCCGTCACCAACCGGTTCGATCTGCTCGACCGCATCCTGCGCGAAATCGGCGCGGCCGTGCTGGTCGGGGACGAGGTCAACACCGCCTATCTCGGCCAGATCGACCGCCAGATCGCCCAGCTGCAGTCCAAGCGCAAGCGCATCGCCGCCATGGCACCCATCATCAAGGAGGGCCTCGACCGGTGAACGTGCAAAGGGGGAGTTTCGCCGTCGCCGTGCCGCCTGCGCAGGCCCGTGATCAGGCTGCGCGCGACTGGTTTACCGCTGCCGAGCTGGCCGAACTGGCGCTGCCGGGCCTGCCTGCCGACAAGCGCGCGATCAATCGCCGCGCGCGGGACGAACGCTGGCATTTGCGCTGCGGCCCCGATGGCAAACCCCTTGTCCGCCCCCGCGCAGGGCGTGGCGGTGGGGTGGAATTCCACGTCTCCCTCCTCCCCGGCGCTGCCCGGATCGCGCTCGACCAGCGCAACCCCGCCACCGTTCCCGATCCTGCCAATGAGGCAGTGGCGGGCGGCTGGCGCTGGTACGAATCGCAGACCGCCAGCACCCGGGCCGAGGCCAAGCACCGGCTTGCTGTCTGCCGCGAAATCGACCTGCTCGAACAGTCCGGGATGACCCGCACGGCGGCGGTTGCCGATACGGCGGAGCGTCGCGCGATCGGCAAGGCCACGCTTTGGACCTGGCTGCGCCTGATCAACGGCGTGCCACCGCGCGACTGGCTGCCCGCGCTTGCGCCGCGTCGCCAGGGCGGCGGCTGCGAGGTCGATATCGATCCCGCACTCTGGACGATCTTCAAGAGCGATTACCTGCGCCCCAGCGAACCGACGCTGACGAGCTGCTATGAGCGCACGGCGGCGATCGCGGCCGAAAGAGGCCTCTCATTACCTTCTGAGAAGACGATTAGACGCCGTCTGAAGGCCGAAATCGACCCGCGCATCATCATGTTGCGACGCAAGGGCGAGGAGGCGCTTCGCCGATCGATCCCCGCCCAGCGCCGCACTGTCGAGCATCTCCACGCGATGGAGTGCGTCAACATCGACGGTCACAAGTTCGATGTATTCGTGACGCCTGCTGGCGGCGGTAAGCCGATTCGTCCGATGATGGTCGCGCTGCAGGATATCCGCAGCAGCAAGATTGTCGCCTGGCGGATCGGCGAGAGCGAGAGCACGACTCTGGCGCGCCTTGCCGTCTATGACATGATCCGCGACGTAGGCATTCCCAAGCGTCTGACGACCGATAACGGCCGGGCGTTTGCCAGCAAGTTCTTCACCGGTGGCACGACCACGCGGTTCCGGGGCAAGGTGTTGGAGACCGATCCGACCGGCCTCCTGGTTGCGCTCGGCATCGATATCGATTGGGCGCTGCCCTATCGCGGTCAGTCCAAGCCGATCGAGCGCGCGTTTCGCGATCTGTGCGACACGATCAGCCGCGCGCCTGCGACCGAGGGGGCCTATACCGGCCCCAACCCCCAGCAAAAGCCGGAAAATTATGGGTCTCGGGCGATGGGCTGGGATGAATTCGTCGCCCATGTCGGCCAGGGAATTGCCCTGCACAATGCCCGGCTGGGCCGCACCGGCCGCGATTATCGCGGGCGCAGTTTCGACCAGGTGTTCGCCGATACGTTCGTCGAAATCGGCAAGGCCAGCCCGGAACAGCTGCGCATGGCGCTGCTCGCTGCCGAGCAGCTGCGCGTCGACCGGCAAACCGGCGAGATCAAGCTGTTCGGCAACCGCTATTGGGCACCCGAGTGTGGCCAGCTGCACGGCCAGCTCGTCACGGTGCGGTTCGATCCGGATAATCTCCATTCGGAAGTCCATGTGTACGCCCAGAACGGGCGTTTCCTGCTCACGGTGCCGGTCGTTGCCGACACCGGCTGGGGCGATGCCGAGGGCGCGCGCGTCAGCGCCAAGCGCTGGAAGGGCGTGCGTCGACAGATCCGCGATGGAATCGAGGCAGAGCAGCTGCTGACCGCGCAGGAAGTGGCAGCGATGCAGCCCCGCGTTTCGACCGCTGACTTGGCCGTTCCCGACGTCATCCGCCCGGTGCGCCACCGGGGCCAGACGGCCGCTGCGCTGAAAGCGGTTCACGAACCGCAAAGCGGCCCCGCCATCGATCCCGATCGCGAGCAAGTGATCGACCGGATCGCGCAAGGCAGGCGTCGGCACCTGCGGAGCGTGGACTGAACCCAACCACCCCCAACAGGAAGGAAGCAGACGCGATGAACAACCCTGACAATGTGCCCATTTCCCCAGAAGACGAAGTCTATTGGCTCAACGCTTATCGCACGCGCCATGCGCTCAGCTGGTCGGCGCTGGAGAAGGAAACCGGCATCCCACGCGGGACGCTGACCAACGTGCTAACCGGCAAATATGCCGGCGACATGCAGGCCCAGGCCGAACGCATCTTCAAGTTCCGCCAGAAGGTGGAATCGCAGGAAGCCCGTTCACAATCGGCGCTGGCAAAGCCCCGCTTCATTCCTACGCCGACCGCCGCAACCCTGCAGGGGCTGCTCGAAATCGCGCACATGGGCCGGATCATCATCGCCGCAACAGGCCCCGGCACCGGCAAGACGCTGACCGCCGAGGAATATGAAGCGAGCGTTTCCAGCTGCTGGCGGGTGACGATGCGCGAATCCACCTCATCCCTCAGCGGCATGCTGTCCGCCGTGATGAAGGCGATGGGCCTCTCTTCGATGAGCAAGATTGTCGCCTGGCGGATCGGCGAGAGCGAGAGCACGACTCTGGCGCGCCTTGCCGTCTATGACATGATCCGCGACGTAGGCATTCCCAAGCGTCTGACGACCGATAACGGCCGGGCGTTTGCCAGCAAGTTCTTCACCGGTGGCACGACCACGCGGTTCCGGGGCAAGGTGTTGGAGACCGATCCGACCGGCCTCCTGGTTGCGCTCGGCATCGATATCGATTGGGCGCTGCCCTATCGCGGTCAGTCCAAGCCGATCGAGCGCGCGTTTCGCGATCTGTGCGACACGATCAGCCGCGCGCCTGCGACCGAGGGGGCCTATACCGGCCCCAACCCCCAGCAAAAGCCGGAAAATTATGGGTCTCGGGCGATGGGCTGGGATGAATTCGTCGCCCATGTCGGCCAGGGAATTGCCCTGCACAATGCCCGGCTGGGCCGCACCGGCCGCGATTATCGCGGGCGCAGTTTCGACCAGGTGTTCGCCGATACGTTCGTCGAAATCGGCAAGGCCAGCCCGGAACAGCTGCGCATGGCGCTGCTCGCTGCCGAGCAGCTGCGCGTCGACCGGCAAACCGGCGAGATCAAGCTGTTCGGCAACCGCTATTGGGCACCCGAGTGTGGCCAGCTGCACGGCCAGCTCGTCACGGTGCGGTTCGATCCGGATAATCTCCATTCGGAAGTCCATGTGTACGCCCAGAACGGGCGTTTCCTGCTCACGGTGCCGGTCGTTGCCGACACCGGCTGGGGCGATGCCGAGGGCGCGCGCGTCAGCGCCAAGCGCTGGAAGGGCGTGCGTCGACAGATCCGCGATGGAATCGAGGCAGAGCAGCTGCTGACCGCGCAGGAAGTGGCAGCGATGCAGCCCCGCGTTTCGACCGCTGACTTGGCCGTTCCCGACGTCATCCGCCCGGTGCGCCACCGGGGCCAGACGGCCGCTGCGCTGAAAGCGGTTCACGAACCGCAAAGCGGCCCCGCCATCGATCCCGATCGCGAGCAAGTGATCGACCGGATCGCGCAAGGCAGGCGTCGGCACCTGCGGAGCGTGGACTGAACCCAACCACCCCCAACAGGAAGGAAGCAGACGCGATGAACAACCCTGACAATGTGCCCATTTCCCCAGAAGACGAAGTCTATTGGCTCAACGCTTATCGCACGCGCCATGCGCTCAGCTGGTCGGCGCTGGAGAAGGAAACCGGCATCCCACGCGGGACGCTGACCAACGTGCTAACCGGCAAATATGCCGGCGACATGCAGGCCCAGGCCGAACGCATCTTCAAGTTCCGCCAGAAGGTGGAATCGCAGGAAGCCCGTTCACAATCGGCGCTGGCAAAGCCCCGCTTCATTCCTACGCCGACCGCCGCAACCCTGCAGGGGCTGCTCGAAATCGCGCACATGGGCCGGATCATCATCGCCGCAACAGGCCCCGGCACCGGCAAGACGCTGACCGCCGAGGAATATGAAGCGAGCGTTTCCAGCTGCTGGCGGGTGACGATGCGCGAATCCACCTCATCCCTCAGCGGCATGCTGTCCGCCGTGATGAAGGCGATGGGCCTCTCTTCGATGAGCGGGTGGAACCGGCAGCGATCGGAACAGATCATTGAGCATGTCAGCGGCCGCAAGGGGCTGTTGATCGTCGATGAAGCCAATCATCTCGGCCTGGCTGAGCTGGAGGAGCTGCGCGCCTGGCACGACGTGACTGGCCTGGGCATTGCCCTGTTCGGCAACGAAGAATTGCTGATGCGCATCCGTAGCGGCGCGAACCGCCAGGCCTATGCTCGCTTGAACAGCCGCATCGCCAATGCACTGATCCAGGACGTGCCACGTCAGGGCGATATCGACGCATTTCTCGATGCGTTCGACATTGATGACGGCAAAGTGCGCAAGCTGCTCAGCAACGTCGCGCTTTCGTCGCACAATGGCGGTTTGCGCGAGGTGAAGCAGATCCTCGAAACCGCGCACATGCTCGCGATCGTCGACGATACCGCGATCGAGCTGAGCCACATCGAAGACGCGATGGGATCGCGCATCACCCAGCATGTGCGGCGGGCGGCATGAGCCCGAATTGCCATCTCTGCGGCTCGGCCGAGCTGGCCGATGACTGCGCGCCGGGCAGCGCCGTCTGCAACGACTGCACGGCGATCCGCGACCATGTCGTCTCGATGCAACGGGGCAAAAACGGCGAAGCGCTTGCGATCTGCCCATGCGGCTGGCGCTATCAGTCGCAGTTCAACGGCGTGACGGGTTCGATTTTCCGTGAAGTCGCCGTCCGCGCGCATTGGCGGGCGATGATCGCGGCCGCCGCAATGGCGGTGCAATCATGAACGAGTGCAAAAACGGTCAACTAGAACATGAACAACTGGCATCGCTGGAATGCGAACTCTACCGGCTAGTGCCACCGATTGACCCACCGGCGCTGTATTGGCTGACATCAGATGCGACCTATTCTTATTGTCGGTCCTGCGCGGAAAAGGCGCGCCTTGCAGAGCTAAATCTTGAAGCTTGGCCTGAGGTCGGTTCGAGCTTCACCTGGGAGCGAACACCCGAGCAAGAAGCTGCAGCCGATCAACTGAGAGATATCGAGAACGGTATCGATGGTGGGTTTGATAGCGGACCAAGCGATAGTCCCGAGTCCTGTGAAACATGCGGTTGCACCTTGCGGCATACGCTCACGCCGGACGGCGTTGCGGACGAGCTTGAGCATTTTGCTTTGTGTCCAGGCTTTGCCACATTCGGCCCAGAGGACGCGTATGTTGTCTCCCGCATCTGCCTAGATCTTACGTGGTCGGGAGCGCCGGCCGATCAGATCGAGAAAGCCACTGCGATCGTTAAAGATGGCTTGGAGACCGCCCTGTCGGCCGTGCAGGTGCAGTCATGAGCGCGGCCCTGAAACTCGCACCGACATCGGGCACGAAGTCCAAAAGCGCGCCGATCAGCCCCTATCGCCGGTCGATGATCGCCAAGATCAACATCGCGTGGAAGCAGCTGCGCATGGACGAGGCCGATTACCGCGCCGCGCTGGTCGAGGTGACGGGTAAGAAGAGCCTTCCCCAGTGCAGCGACGCCCAGCTGGCGAAGATGCTCGAATGGCTCGCGTCTAAGGGCTTCCGCGCCATGCAGGCGGGCGGGCAGACCGTTGGCGCTCGCGGGACAGCGACGCACCCGATGGCGCGCAAGGCGCGGGCGCTGTGGATCTCGCTCTATCACCTGAACGCGGTCGACAACCCGTCCGAACAGGCGCTGGAGGCCTTCGCCAAGCGCCAGCTGAAGTGTGAAAAACTGGTCTGGGCCAATCAGCGCGACGCATACAAACTGATCGAGGCGCTGAAGGCCTGGGCGGTGCGCGCTGGCTGGCCGGAAGCGGGCCGGAACGGCACCGCCGTCGCGCCGATCGCTCTGCAATCGACCTTGTGCGCGGCGATCCTGACCAAGCTGAAGGCGGCGGGCATCGCCAAGCCGGGCTGGGACCTGCTGGGCGCGGCGATGCGGCTCCAGGGCGAGATCGCGGTGCCCGATCGGCCTTGGGGCCTGGCCGAATATCAGCGCCTCGCCGAGCAGCTCGGTGCCGTTCTCAGAACCCGCTCAGACGGTGCTGAACCCCCTCTTATGACGGAGCCAACCGCGTGAAGCAGCGAAACCCAATCCATGTGACCGATCACGCCGTGCTGCGCTGGCTGGATCGTACCGGCTTGATCGATGTCAACGTGCTGCGCGCCGGGATCGAGGCCCGGCTGGCGCGTTCGCACCTGGCCGCGTCGACGCTGGGCGTCGACAACTATCTGATCGTTGCCGACGGCTTGGTCTTTGTGGTGCGCGACAATGTCGTCACCACGGTGGCTAACGACGAAGGCCGGTTTTCTCATGCACGGCGGTTGGAATTCCAGCCTCAGGGCCAATCCCAGCAAGATCAACCGCAGGGTGCGGACGCCGACTGATGGAAGAAGGTCGGCTCCTGACGCATCTGCGCGCGGTGCTTGGCGAAGAGGGCTTTGTGCACTTCTGCCAGGCACTGGGCGGCACGCGCGTCTATGTGCCGTACAAGTGCCGCGACGAGAATGAGATCGTCGAGGCGATCGGCCGCGAGCTGGCCGACAAATTGAGCCGCGCGCTTGCCCGTGCCACCATCCGCGTGCCGCTGGCCCGGCGCGAGCGAGCGCTGTATTTCCGGGGCACCGAGGGCCTGTCGAACGCGCAGATCGCGCGCAAGCTGGGGATCACCGAAGGTGGCGTGAACAAGCTGTTCGCCCGCGAGCAGGACTTGCCAGACAAGGCCGCATCGGGCAGATCGCCTGCACAGTTCGAGCTTCTGTAGCTCCCTTGGCCGCTTTCGCGGCCATATTTTTGAGCATCGCCAAAGACCATCGTCGCCCCCATCAACCGGGGCGGATGGCATCATCGCGCCCCGGCTTTTGGCAAATCGGAGCGCGTGATGACCGTGAATGTGCTGGAGCTGATCGACCGGGTCATCGGGGTGGAAGGCGGCTATGCCAACCACCCCGACGATCGCGGCGGCGAGACGATGTGGGGTATCACCAAGCAGGTGGCGCGCGCTCATGGCTACATGGGTGAGATGCGCAAGCTGCCCCGCGTTATCGCGGCTGAAATCTATCGCCGCCGCTATTGGGATGATGTCGGCCTGCCGCCGATCGCGGCGATCGCGCCCGAGCTGGCAGCCGAATTGTTCGACATTGCCGTCAATATGGGGGCACGCTGGCCGGGGCGTTTCCTGCAGCGCGCGCTGAACGTGCTCAACAGGGGCGCAGCCGACTATCCCGACATCGAGGTCGATGGCGTGATCGGCCGACTGACGATCGACACGCTGAAGCTCTATCATCGGCGGCGCGGCGCGAAGGGACTGGACGTGCTGCTGCGCGCCGTCACGGTGCTGCGCGGTGCGCGCTACATCGACATCGGCGAGGCGAACCCATCGCAGGAGGCGTTCGCTTATGGCTGGCTCGCCAACCGCGTCGGCCAGGATCACACCCAGTGACCTTCTGGGAATTCCTGCTGCGGCTCGGCCCCGGCTGGCCGGATCAGCGCGGCTGGTATGCGCTCGCGCTGTTCGTTCAGACCTGTGTGATCCTGGCAATGATCGCCTATCTGCCCGGCCTCTCCGAAAACGAGTTCTTCAAGTCGATCGCCACGGCGATCGTTGTGACGGGCTGGGTCGGCTTCGCCGTCGCTGGTCGCGATAACCGGCTCGATCGCGAGCAGGTCGGTCAGGCGCTGAAGATCGCCGAAGACCAGGCCGTGCAGCTGCGCCTCGTCGCGGGCACCGCCACCGCCACCGCATCGGCAGCGCAGCCATGATTGCCGCGCTCGGCCCCTTTCTTGCGCTGTTTAAGGACTGGCGCGTGATCGCCGGGCTGGCCGCGATCACCGCGTTCGGCATCTGGCTCGCGTTCCACGATCGCGCCGTCGTCCTCAACCACCAAGCGAAGACCGAGGCCAGGGCCGCGCCCCTGCGCGAGAAAGCGGCTGCCGAGCGCGTCACCGACGCCGTCACCAACACCCGAAAAGAACAGGAGCTTCACCATGCGATCGATACTGCACCAGCGGGTGGGACTCTTAGTCCTGCTGCCCATGCTCTTGCTTGCCAGCGGCTGCGGCACATCGGCCGGGTTCCCCCCGCTTGCCGACGTGACGGCAGCGACGGAAGAAAAGCCGATCCCCGATGATGCGATCGCGACCGATCCGGTCGCCGAGGCGCATTACAACGCGAGCGTCGAAAGCTGGGGCGATCGGCTGGGTTCGGCCGGGGCGCGGCTGTGCCGGTTCTTCCTGGGCATGAAGATGCCGGGGCTGATGGCCTGCCCGCCTGCCGCCTCGCTGCCAGCTGCCGCACCGGAAAGCGCCGCGCCGAAATGAACATCACCGAACGGATGATCGAGACGGCAGAGGCGAATGTGGCCCGCGAGCGCGACGATGCCGTTGCCCGTATCCGCGCCGATCTGCGCGCCGAGGGCGAGGATTTCTGCGTGGGGTGCGACGATCCGATCAGCCCCGAACGCAAGGCCGCACTGCCATCGGCAGAACGCTGCATCGATTGCCAGCAGATCCATGAAAGGAAAATGCGTGACCCTGGGTGTTTTTAGCCAGTGGGTGGCGATCATCGCGCTGCTGCTGGGCATCGGCAATGTGCTGTGGGCCTGGTTGAGCGTGCCGAACCGCGACACCAACAAGCGGATTGATGAGGCTGAGGCCGACATCGTGAAGCTGAACACAAAGACCGAGGCCGATCTGGCGGTGCTGACCGAGGGCATGAAGGGCCATGATCGTCGCATCCAGCGGGTGGAGGACGATATGCGCCACCTGCCCACCAAGGATGACCTCCAGGCCGTCAGCCACAAGGTGACGAGCATTAAGACCGAACTGGACATCGTCGCCAAGACGCTTGGCCGGATCGATGATTTTTTAAGGAAGCCATGATGGGCGATTATGAGCAACGCTGCCGCGAAGATGCACGCCTGGCGATCCTCGCCGAGCTGGCGGGCCAGCGCGATGCCACGCTGAACAGTCTGTCGATCGCGCGCGTCGTCGATGCGTTGGGCATCAGGCGATCGCGGGACTGGGTGGAAGATCAGCTGCGCCGCCTGGACGAAGCCGGTGCGGTCAACCTGCGTGATGCCGATCTGCCCGGCCTTGGCCGCGTGATTGTCGCCACGCTGACCCGCACGGGCCGCGATCATGTCGAGCGGCGCGCGCTCCTGACCGGCGTCTCTGCGCCTGCCGACGAGGAATAGCCCGGTGGAACCGAGCGCCACTGAGACTGACGACGATCGTCGCCGCCGCCGCGAAGGACGCGGGCGGCTGTCGACGATCGATACGCTGCCTGAGGAATGCGACGAGGATATCGCCTGGGCGAATGAGGCGCTGCGCGATCGCAAGATGCCCGGCAACGAAATCCTGCGGCAGTTCAATGCAAGGCTGGCCGACAAGGGACTGAAGGGCGTCAGCAAGGGCGCGTTCAGCCGTTATTCGATCCGCCTCGCGACCGAGGTCCGCAAGATGGAGGCGAGCCGCCAGATCACCGATGTGATCCTGGCACGCATCCCGCCCGGCGAGCGCAGCGACGGCATGATCGCCGCCACCGAGCTGCTGAAATATCGCATCCTGGAAATGGTGATGGCGGAGGACGAGCCCGATCCCAAGCTGCTGAACATCGCCAGCCTGTCGCTGCAGCGCCTGGGCAGCACCGCTGCCCGGCAGATCGACGTCCAGCGCCGCGAAAAGGCCGACCAGCGCGAGGAAGAGGCGCGCACCGCCCAGTTCGCCGCGCAACAGGCCGCCCAGGCGAGGGAAGCCGAGCAGGCCGCCGAGACCGTTGCGAAGATCGCGACCGAGGTTGGTCTGAGCGCCGATCGCGTGCGTGAGCTGCGGCGCGGCGTGCTGGGGCTGGCGGTATGACCGCGACCGTCGGCGCAATCGTGATCGGGTGGTTGCTCGCCGATTTCTTGTCGGGGGTTATCCACTGGCTGGAAGATCGCATGGCACGGGCGAGCTGGCCGATCATCGGCCGGTACGTCGTTGCCCCCAATCGGCTGCACCATGCCGATCCGCTCGCGTTCACGCGGTGCGGCGTGATCGAGCGTAACTGGACGGCCTGGCTGGCGGTGGCGCTGATCTCGGCCGCATGGCTTGCCCTGGCCGGTCCCTCGGTCATCTGGGCCACAGCGACGATCGGCGGGTTGCTGGCCAACGAGGTGCATTCCTGGGCGCATGTGCCTGCCATGACGCCGGGCTTTGCACGCCCCCTGCAGCGGGCGGGGATCATCCAGTCGCCAGCCGCGCATCAGGGCCACCATCGCCCGAATGCGGCCGCGCGCTATTGCGTGCTGACCGATCTGATCAATCCGCTGGTCGACGGCATCCGCCTGTGGGCGCGGCTGGAGGCGGGACTGACGGCGATCGGCCTGCGCGTCGACGAGGAGGCCGTGTGACCGACTTAGGATGCACAGAGAGTGCCAGCCCGTGCGTGATCATCCCCGTCATTCACTACGCCGACGACGCTCAAGTGATGCGCAACGCCGAGCGGGCTTTCGATGCAGGTTGCGCAGGTGTGATGTTGATCGAAATGCGCGGCCGCAACCGCGATCTTCCATTCGCGGCGGCCCAAGTCGCAATGCGCTGGCCCGACCGTCTGGTTGGATTAAACCTGCTGGGCTTGTCCGTTGCTACTGACATTTGCTTCGCCGCCTACGACCGCATTGCCGCGACCTGGACCGATGAGCAGCTGACACATAGCGGTGCCGCCCCATGGCTCGATGCCCGTCGAACACGCAAAGCTCTGGACGCGAGGCCTGGGCATCTCCTGTTTTGCGCTGTCGCGTTCAAATATCAGCCTCATGAGCCAGACGCGGCGCTGGCGGCGCGAACGGCGGTCGATTTCGGCTTTATCCCGACCATTAGTGGCCCTTCTACCGGGGCGGCGGCTGATCCGTCTTTCGTGGCATCGCTACGCGAAAACCTGGGTGCGTACGCGCCGCTCGCTATTGCCAGTGGTTTGACGCCAGAGAACGCCCCCGATTTCTTGCCTCATGTGTCGCATATTCTTGTGTCGTCGGGGGTCTCGTCGTCGTTCCATGAGTTCGATCCAGCCCGGTTGCGCGCGCTCACTGAGGCACGAGATGCCTATTCCCGAAGCCATGGCCTGCGCGGCAATCGCCCATGACCGACGCCCCCGAAACCGTCGACATCGTCGATCCGCCCGTCATTTCGCGCGATCCGGACAAGCTGCCCGGAGAATTGCCGCGCGGCGCGGAGATCCCGCAAGATCTCGATCCGCTCGCCGAGGGCGTTCTGATGAAGCATCAGCGCGAGTGGCTGGAAGACACCGGCGACCTGAAGATCGCCGAGAAGGGGCGACGCGCAGGGATCACTTTCGCCGAGGCGCTGGATGACACGCTGATCGCGGCGGCCGCCCGGTCGGCCGGTGGCGACAACGTGTTCTATATCGGCGACACCAAGGACAAGGGCCGCGAGTTCATCGGCTATGTCGCCCATTTCGCCCGCGTGGTGGCGAAGGAGCTGGTCGAGGTCGAGGAGTTCCTGTTCGAGGACGAGCGCGACGACGGCGGCTCGAAATTCATCAGCGCCTACCGCGTGAAATTCGCCAGCGGCTTCCGGGTCGAGGCGCTGTCATCCCGGCCCGAAAACATCCGCGGTTTGCAGGGCGTCGTCGTGATCGACGAGGCGGCGTTCCACAAGGACGTGCGCGCCGTGATCGATGCCGTGAACGCGCTGCTGATCTGGGGCGGCAAGATCCGCATCATCAGTTCGCACAACGGCTTTCTGAACCCGTTCAACGAGCTGATCGGCGAGGCGAAAAAGGCCGATCCCCCGACATGGCGCGTGCACTTCATCCCCTTCCAGCTCGCGGTCGATAACGGCCTTTACCGGCGCGTCTGCTTGATGCGCGGCTGGACGTTCAGCGAGGAAGCCGAGCGCGCCTGGGAAGCGAAGATCAGGGGTGCCTATGGCTCGCGCGTCGCCAAGATGCGGCAGGAGTTGGACGCGATCCCCGCCGATGCCGAGGGCGCGGCGCTGAGCCGTGTCGTGATCGAGCAGGTTATCAATCGCGCTGTGCCCGTCATCCGGTACCAGCTGCCCAACAGTTTCAACGCGGCACCGCAGGCGCTGCAAAAAGCGATGGTGGCCGAATGGTGCGAGACCAATCTGGGACCGCAACTGGCCGCGCTGGACAAACGCCGCCGCCATGATTTCGGGTATGACTTCGCGCGCACCGGCGACGCATCGGGCCTGGTCATCCGCGAGCTTGGCCAGGACCTGGTCCGCCGTGACAAGCTGATCATCGAGCTGCGCAACGTGCCGTTCGAAATGCAGCGCGACATCCTGTTCTTCGTCGGCGATCGTCTGCCCCAGTTCGGGCACGGCGCGCTCGATGCGACCGGCAACGGCGCGTACCTGGCCGAGAAAGCCGGGCACAAATGGGGGGCGCGGATCAGCGCGATCAAGCTCAGCCAGGAATGGTACCGGCAGAACGGCCCGCCTTACATCGAGGCGTTTGGCGATCGCACCGTCGAGATCGCGGGGGATGACGATGTGATCCGCGATCACCAGGCGCTGCAATATGTCGGCGGCATCGTGAAGGTGCCCGATGACTTCCGGTACAAGGGCAGCGACGGCCTCGATCGCCACGGCGACATCGGCATCGCCGGCATGCTCGCCTGGTACGCATCACGCCAGGGCGCGATCGAATATGGCTATCAGCCCGTCACACGCCCGACCGGCGAGGATCGCTGGAATGGCGACGATGACGACGAACCCGGCGACTGGCGCGAGCAATGGGCACCGCCGCTCGGCGCAGGCCTGCGAACTGGCGGCATTTTCTAGATGACGAAGGCAACGACATGACAGTCCCTCCGCTGGTCGACCATAATGGGCAGCCGCTTCGCCGCGAGCTGCTGACGCGGGATATTGCGGAGCCGACAGTGACGGGCGTCCGCTCGCCGATCGCGGGCTATCCTGCCAACGGGCTTAACCCGGTGCGGCTGGCAAATATCCTGATGGAAGCCGACCAGGGTGACCCGCAGCAATATCTTGAGCTGGCCGAGCTGATCGAAGAACGCGACCTGCATTATGCCGGTGTGCTGGGCACGCGAAAGCGCAGCGTGGCGCAGATCGATATCACGGTCGAGGCGGCATCGGACGCGCGGGAGGATCTGCGCCGCGCCGACATGGCGCGCACCTTGGTGAAGCGCGACGAGCTCGCCGATGAGATATTCGACATGCTCGATGCGATCGGCAAGGGCGTGAGCTTCACCGAAATCATCTGGGACTCGTCCGAAGGGCAATGGCTGCCCGATCGGCTCGAATGGCGCGATCCGCGCTGGTTCCGGTTCGATCGCCAGACGATGCGCAAGCCGATGCTGCGCGGCGGCCTGGACGGCAATGTCGAGGCCGAGCCGATGCCAGCCTTCAAGTTCATCTACACCCAGATTAAGGCGAAGTCGGGCCTGCCGATCCGCTCCGGCATTGCCCGGCTTGCGGCTTGGGCATGGATGTTCAAGGCGTTCACCCAGCGCGACTGGGCGATCTTCACCCAGACCTATGGCCAACCGATCCGCGTCGGCAAATTCGACAGCAACGCCAGCAAGGAAGACCGGGCGACGCTGTTCCGTGCGGTTGCCAATATCGCGGGCGATTGCGCTGCGATCATCCCCAGCGGGATGAGCATCGACTTTATTGAGGCCAGCAACGTTGGCGCCGGGGCCGCGCTGTACAAGGAACGCGCCGACTGGCTCGACCAGCAGATTTCGAAGGGCGTGCTCGGCCAGACGACGACGACCGATGCGATTGCGGGCGGGCATGCGATCGGCCGCGAACACCGCCAGGTGCAGGAGGATATCGAGACCGCCGATTGCAAGGCATTGTCGGCAACGCTGAACCGCGACCTCATCAGGCCGTGGATGGACCTGGAGTTCGGGCCATCGAAAAGCTACCCGCGCATCGTTATCGGGCGGCCCAAGGCCGAGGATATCAAGCAGCTGACCGACAGCCTGAAGGTGTTCGTGCCGATGGGGCTGCGCGTCGAGGCATCCGAAGTGCGCGACAAGCTGGGGCTGTCAGATCCGGCCGAGGGAGCGGAGCTGCTGCGGATGATGCCTGAAGCGCCATCCTCCCCAGCCACGCCCCCAGCTGCCAATCCCGCTGTCGCCCCGCCCGCCGTTATCGCCCTGCAATCCACCAAGGCACCCAGCGAACCCGCCCATCCGGCCGAGCAGATCGCAGCCATGATGGAAGCCCCGGCGATCGCCGCCGTGACGGGCATGGCAGAGACGATCGAGACGATGCTGGCCAGGGCGGGAGACCTGGGCGAGTTCCGCGCGATGCTGTCGAGCGCCTATGGCACCATCGGCGGCGGCGATCTGGTCGCCGTGCTGGAGGCCGGCCTTGCAGCGGCACAGGCGGCTGGGCGCTCCGATCTCCAGGACGAAAGCGATGCCGGGGACGAATGAGCGCAGCGCGCCCATCACTGCCCTCACGGGTTCGGCTGACGCCGCCGATGCGCCGCGCATTGCGCGCGCTCGATCGACAGGTGCTGCGGCAGTTCGAGGATCTGTATCGGCGCGACGGCGTGCAGTGGCGCACACTATGCAGTTTGATGAAGGCGCGCCCCGATCGGCCGGCGCTGGCGCAGCAGGTCGATCTGCGGCCGGGCGCATGGCTGAAGTCACCCTATTATGAGTTCTATCGGCTGACCGACGCCGGGGAAAAGTTGCGGCGGGAGATCGGCAAATGACCCCGAATGGCACCAATGCGATTTTAGCCCCCACAGGGCCTCTGGAGCACGCGAGCGGTACGCCGGAAGGGTATGGCGCGTCGATTGCCGTCTTAGCCTGTCTTAAAACGCCTCTAGCGGCCTTTGGAACCGGATCGTGACCCATCCATCATCATTGTCGGGTGCGTTTCGCCGACCCTTCCCTGAACAGGTTGCCTTTTTCCGACAGAAGCTGGGTAACCGTGTGCCCACCCGCCGCTGGGACGATCTGACCGGCGAAGCGCATGACACCGCCTTCATGGTGGCGGGCGCGGCCGAGGCTGATCTGCTGACCGATCTGGCGGCCGCCGTCGACAAAGCTATTGCCGAGGGTCTGGGGATTGAAGCGTTCCGGAAGGACTTCCGCGCGATCGTGACGCGCAACGGCTGGACGGGCTGGACGGGCGAAGGCAGCGTTGGCGGCGAAGCCTGGCGGGTGAAGACGATCCTGCGCACCAATGCCTACACAAGCTATTCGGCCGGTCGGCATGCCCAGCTGGTCCAGGGCGATTTTGCGTTCTGGGTCTATCGCCATGGCGGCAGCCTGGAGCCTCGGCCGCAGCATTTGTCGTGGAACGGCCTGGTGCTGCCGCCGAGCCATCCGTTCTGGGTGAAGCATTATCCGCCGTCCGACTGGGGATGCTCCTGCTATGCGCTGGGGGCCAGCTCGTTGCGGGCGGCGATCCGGCTGGGCGGCGATCCGAACCGTAAACTGCCCGCCAACTGGCAGATGATCAATCCAAAGACCGGCGAGCCTAACGGCATCGGCAAGGGATGGGGCTATGCACCGGGTGGCAGCGTCGTCGCGGCTGTGAACGCTGCGGCCGCGAAGATCAGCAGCTGGGATTACCGGGTCGCCAAAGCATTCATGGAAACCCTGCCCGTCGCTGACCAGGACGCGCTGTCGACCGCCTATCGATCGCTGCCGTCGACCGCCGATGATGCGCGCCGTTATGCCCGGCGCATCTGGGAAGACATGCCCGACCCTGAGCCTGGCCGAACGCTGGGGCTAGTGCGCCGAGACCAGGCCAATGTGATCGCCCGTGAGAAAATGCTCGATGCCAACGGCTTCGATTATTCGATGTCGCCGCCCGAGCTGCGCCACGTGAAGAGCAATCATGGCGACGCCGCGATCGAGGCGCGCCAAGGGCAGCGCGCGATCAGCCCAGACGATTTTGCACTGCTGCCTGCGATTATCGAGGCCGGTATGCCTCGCTTCATCGGGGTCTCAGACGGTCATAAGCAGCCGGTGTTCGAGATCGAGGCGACGATCGACGGCAAGCAATATGTGGCGCGCTGGGAATATTGGCGGCGTCGGCGAACGCTGGCGCTGATGAGCTTTTTCGTACGGACTGGGAAACGGGTCTGATCGCCCCCCCAACACGCCCAGAGCGTAACCGGGTATTTGCCGGCAGGATGGATGCGATCAGATGATGGGGAAATAGCATGTTCACGACCGAGTTCAAGGCAGACGCCGCCACCGCCGCGATCCGCAACGCCGCCGCCCAGCTGGACGACATGACGCCGATCTTCCGCGACGTGACCGAGTATATGATCGGCGCGACCCGGCAGCGCTTCGTGACAGGCACCGCGCCGGATGGTTCGCGCTGGGCACCTAAGGCGCAATCGACGCTCGATCGCTACAAGCAGCTGGGCTTTGGCAAACTGTCCAGGACGCTGATCGGCCCCGGCAAGCGGCTGTCACGCGAGATCGTCGGCCAGGCCAGCGCCACGGCCGCCGTGATCGGATCAGCGCTGATCTATTCGCGGGTAATGCAGGAGGGTGCCGCCAAGGGTGCGTTCGGTGCCGATCGGCGCGGCCGGCCGATCCCGTGGGGCCGCATTCCGGCCCGCGTCTGGCTTGGCATCTCTGCCCAGGACGAGGTGAAGATCGTCGATATCGTCGACGAGCATGTCGGCAGGCCACTCGCTTGACCGAATCGAGCCGCCACGGCATCACCCGCTTAACCGGCGTCTGAACGCCGGTTTCTGGGCCGCTTTGGCGGTCATAGTTTGGGGGCATCGGGACGGGCACACCGTCTGGCGATGAACCGCTCTTCCACCCTCACCGCGCTCTGTTCGGCCGTGGCTTTTGCCGCGAGCGATGCCGTGCCCGAATGGATCAACCTGCTGCCTGCGGGTCCGGTGCGGACGATGGACGGACGCGGCCCCTATTCGGTGGCCTCAATGGCGGCGCTGATCGCCGCCTCGCTGCCTGCTGGCCAGAAGCTCGCGCTCGATGAAAATCACGCCACCGACAAGGGGGGCGCGGCGCTCGGTATGCCCGCACCTGCGCGCGGCTGGATCGTGGCGCTGGAAGCGCGTGACGACGGGCTGTGGGGCAAGGTCGAGTGGACCGGCCCCGGCCGTCAGCTGATGGCCGACAAGGCCTATTCGGGCGTCAGCCCGGTGATCGCGCACACGGCGGGCAAACAGATTGTCCGGCTGCTTCGCGCAAGCCTGACCAACACCCCAAACCTTCAGGGCCTGGTGTCCCTGCATTCGGAGGAAGAAACGATGGATTGGAAAGCGAAGCTGATCGAGCTGCTCGGGCTCGACGGCAGCGCCGATGACGCGGCGATCGAAGCCGCGCTCATGGCGAAGATGACGGCGATGGCAGCCCAGTCCCAAGTCGGCGGATTGAACCTGCTTGAACACCCGACGGTGATCGCGCTGCAATCCGAGCTGACATCGGCAACGGCGCAGATCAAGGCGCTGACCGATGGCCAGGCGCGCAAGGACGCGACGACGTTCGTCGATGCCGCGATCCGCGAGGGCCGCGCGGGCCTAAAGCCGCTGCGCGACGAATACATCGCGCTGCACATGCAGGACCCCGCCCTGGCCGAAAAGATGATCGGCGGCATGGTGAAGCTCACCGGATCGACCATCACCGACAACGTGCTCGACGACAGAGGCGAGCGCGGCCTGGCCGCCGAGGACCGCCAGGTGATGGCGCTGTTCGGGGTCAGCGAGGAAGATTACAAGGCCGAGCTGAAGAGCCAGGGCCTGCAGAAGGAGGCACTGTAAATGGCTGCTCTTAGCGCACCCCGTTCCACGCTGCAGAAGCTCGATCCGAGCATCCGCGCGGTTCCGCTGCTCGCCAACGCCAAGGTTTACCAGGGCGGCATGGTGCAGATCGCCGCATCGACCTTCGGTGTCGCTGCCGTCGCGACGGCTGCGAACGTCACGATCGGCGTTGCCCAGGCGACGGTCGATAATGCGGGCGGTGCCAACGGTGCCCTCTCGGTCGACGTGAAGCGCGGCGTATTCCGCTTCGCCAACTCGGCGGCGGGCGACCTGATCGCCCGCAGCGAGATCGGTAAGACCGTCTACGTCGTCGACGATCAGACGGTCGCCAAAACCGACAATTCCGCCGCCCGGCCCGCTGCCGGCATCTGTTACGACGTGGACGCGCAGGGCGTCTGGGTCGAGTTCAAATAAGAAGGGCGCGACCAAATGATCCTCTCCAGTGAAACCCTGAACAAGCTGCGTGTTGGCTATAACGCCGCGATGAAGCGCGGCCTGATGTCCACGGCGGCGGCAACTTCCAGCCGGATCGCCATGCGCGTGGCTGCCACCCAGCAAGAGCAGCGCTATGGCTGGCTGGGCAAGCTGCCGGACGTTCGCGAATGGATTGGCGACCGCGTCGTCCAGAACATCTCCGAAAGCGATTATGCGATCAAGGAGAAGGCGTGGGAGCTGACGGTTGGCGTCAATCGCGACGATATCGAGACCGACAATCTTGGCCATTATTCGCTGCTGTTCGAGGCGATGGGTGAATCGACCATCTCGAAGCCCGAGCAGCTCGTCTGGGGTCTGCTGAAGGCCGGGTTTACGACCAATTGCTATGACGGCCAGTATTTCTTCGATACCGATCATCCCGTGCTCGACGCAAACGGTGTCTCGCAATCGGTTGCCAACACCGATGGGGGATCGGGCACGGGCTGGTATCTGCTCGATGTCAGCCGGGTCATCAAGCCTCTGATCCTGCAGGTGCGCCGCGACTTTGGCGAGATCGTCGCCAAGGACAAGGTGACCGACGACAACGTCTTTGACCGCAACGAGTATGTCTATGGCGTCGATGCCCGCATGAACGTGGGTTATGGCTTCTGGCAGTTTGCCTGGGGGTCGAAGCAGACGCTGTCGGAAACCACCTATGCGCTCGCGCGATCGTCGCTGATGGGGATGAAGGGCGATTACGGTCGGCCATTGGGCATCATGCCCAAGCTGCTCGTGGTGCCGCCCGCGCTGGAAGGCGTGGCACGCTCAATCGTCGCATCGCAGCTGAAGAGCGGCGGCGAGACCAACCCCTGGGCTGGCACCGCCGAAGTGCTCGTCGTTCCCTGGCTGGCATAAGGAGCGCCCCCGATGGCCAAGCGCCCAACCACGAAGGCGGCCGGTTCCACACCGGCCGCCGCTTCGACCACCGCTGCCCCCGCCGCTACCGCACAGGCTGCAGCTGACAAAGCCGCTGCCGACAATGCCGAGGCCGCCCGCCTCGCGGCCGACGAGGCAGAGCTTGGCGGGTTCGATATGGCGGGCCGCACGATCTTTGTCCGCTCGGTTTCGCCGCTCGGCCGTCGCCGTGCCGGTCACGCGTTCGGCTCCGTCCCGGTACCGGTCGCGATCGACGATCTGACCGAGGATCAGCTGGCCGCGATCCTGGCCGACACCGATCATCTCGTCATCACGCTCGACAACTGAAGGCCTGACCAGTGCCCTATGCCACGCAACAGCAACTGACCGCCCGCTATGGTGAGCGGTTGCTGCTGCAGGTCGCCGATCGCACCGACCCGCCTGCGGGCGCGATCGATGCCGCGATCGTCGCCCAGGCGCTGGCCGATACCGATGCGGTGATCGATGGATATCTGGCCGGGCGGTACCAGCTGCCGCTTGCCAGCATCCCGCCGCAATTGCCGCCGATCGCGCAGTCGATCGCGATCTACAAGCTGCATGTCTACGAGCCGGAAAAGAAGATCGCCGACGAATATCAGGCGGCGATCGCCGACCTGGTGCGGATCGCCAACGGGGTGATCCGACTGGCCGTCGCCGGCATCGAGCCAACCAGCTCGGGTGCATCGGGCGTCGAGACGATCGACCGCGAGCGCGACTTCACGCCCGAGACAATGACGGGCTTTATCTGATGCTCCAGATCGACGCCCTTCGCGCGCGGATCGAGGAGCAGGTGCCGTCGCTGGTCGGCAACCTCGGCAATGCCACACAGTTCGCCCAGCTGGTCGACAAGGGCCAGCTGCCGCAGTGGCGCATGGGCGGGTTCATCCTGCCAGGCGGGCTGATCGGCGGGCAGGTGCGATCGGCGACGGCGGCATTCATCCAGGACTTTCAGGAGACGATCGCCATCGTCCTGGTGTGCCGGGTGGCATCCGACCCGCTGGGTGAAAGGGCGCTCGATGAGATCACGCCGCTGGTGCGCGACGTCGTGATGGGCGTGATCGGCTGGGCACCCGAGGGCGTCCCCGGTGTCTATTCGCTCGTCAAGGCCGAGCTGGTCGGTTCGCAGGGCGGCGCGCTGATCTTCCAGATCGACTTCACCCTTTTTGATCAACTGAGGAAATTCGCATGAAACGCAAGAGGCAACCGGCCGCGTCGACCGCCGAGGAGCAGCAGCCGCAGCATGGCGGCAGCTTTGTGCGCCAGCCGGATGGCACGCTGGAAGTGATCGAGCAGACCAAGCTCGTCGCCGATGATGATGATGGCGCAGAAGCGGACGAAAACCCGCCCGCTGACCCGACCGCGCCGATCACGCCCCCAGCCGAACAGCCCGAGGAGGCATAAATGGCGAAATTCTGGAAATCGAAGACCATCCTGGCAAAGATGGAGACCGTCTACGGCACCGATCCGGTGCCGACGGGTGCGGCCAATGCCATCCTGTGCAGCGACGTTACCTGGTCGCCGATGGAGGGCACTGATGTCGCCCGCAATGTCGAGCGCGGCTATTTCGCCGCCGATCCGACCGTGGCGGCCGAGCTGCGGTGCGTTCTGACTTTCACGGTCGAGCTGGTCGGTTCGGGTGCGCTGGGCGTTGCTCCCGGTTGGGGGCCTTTGCTGCGGATGTGCGCCGCAGCGGAGACGATCACGGCCGCGACCAAGGTCGAATACACGCCGATCACCAACAACCCTGAATCCGGGCATATCTATTTCGATATCGACGGCACGCTGACCAAGATGGCGGGCGTGCGCGGCACGGCCGTGATGGCGCTGAGCGCGAACGGCCTGCCACGGGTCACCTTCACGATGACCGGGCTGTTTTCGGTGCCGACCGAGGCAGCGAAACCGACCCCCGTCTATACCGGTTTCCAGGCACCGGAAGTCGGCAGCAGTGCTAACACGCCGACCTTCACGATCGGCGGCACCGCGTTCGTACTCCGCGATTACCAGCTCGATCTCGCCAACGACGTGCAGCCGCGCATCCTGATCGGCCAGGAACAGATCCTGATCGTCAACCGCAACGAGCGGCTGACCGCGACGGTCGAGGCGGTGGCGGTGTCGACATACAATCCGGTCACGATCGCGCGCGCAGGCACGCTGCAGGCGATCGTGCTGGCGCATTCGAACACGGCGGGCCGCAAGGTGCGCATCGATGTCGCGAGTGCGCTGCAGCAGCGGCTTTCGGGCGTGCAGGAAAACCAGGGCATCGCCGAATGGCCGCTGGGGTTCGTGCCGCTGCCCACCGCTGGCAACGACCAGTGGAAAATCACCCTCACCTAAAAAGGAGCACCCATGTTCAAGGTAACGACCGAGCCGAAATTCACGCATCCCGTCACTGTCTGCGTGCCCGTCGACGGGGGGCATATCGACCAGACGTTCAAGGCTACATTCCGCGTGCTCGATGCCGGGCAGCTGAGCGACGACAGCAGCGTCGACGGCCAGATGGAGGATCTGCGCCGGGTGCTGGTGTCGATGGACGACCTGGTCGACGATAATGATCAGCCGGTGACCTATTCGGACGCACTGCGCGATCAGCTGATTGCTCTGCCGTTCGTGCGGATCGCGCTGATCAGCACCTACGTGCGCGGTGTGACCAAGGCCAAGGCGGGAAACTAAGGGCCGCTGCCCGGCACTGGGCGAAGGGCGGCAAGAGCGATTATTCGAACGCGGCGCGCGAGGCCCGCGAGATGGGCATCCCCGAGGAGGTCGTTGCCCGGATCGAGGCGAGCCAGGCCGCCGATTTCGAAGTCTGGGAGGAGAATTGGGAAGCGGTGTGCGCCTTCCTTTTCGTGGGCACCCAGTGGCGCACCGTGGCGATCGGCGGCGGCATGGATGCGGGCCGCGTTTACTGGTCCGGCCTCGATTACGCTGCCGTCGCGGCCGGGCTGGCAGGCGGTGGGATCGCCACCACGCCAGCTATCTGGGCGGGGCTGCGGACGATGGAGGCAGCGGCCCGAAATGCGCTGAACGGCGTGGATGAAAGCGACTGATGAGACGATGATCAATGGCGCTTAAGACATCTCTGGTGATTACGGGCGACAGCAAGGTCGCCGTCGATGAACTTCGTCGTCTTGAAAGCGCGCTCGACGCCGCTGCAGCACGGGCCGAGAAGGCCAACCGCGCCAATAAAAAGCTGGGCGACGGCCTGAACGACAATACCAAGGCCGCCAGCAATCAAGCGTTCGCAATTCGAAACGCCGGGCAGCAGGTCGGCGATTTCGGTCTGCAGGTCGCGACCGGGCAGGATATCGCCCGATCCTTTGGGCAGCAGATCGGCCAGCTGGGTTTCGCCATGTCCGACATGGGCGGCAAGGCCGGGGCCGTTGGACGGTTCCTTGTCGGCCCCTGGGGTATCGCGCTGACGATTGCGTCGGCGGTTGCGGCGCCGTTCATTCAGCAGCTGTTCGAGGGCGGCGTAAATGCCGATGCGCTGGGAGACCGGCTCGCTGATGCCGCGAAGGCGGCGGACTCGTTCGGCAGCGCGCAGTCGCTGGTCGGCAAGATCATTGAGCTGACAACGGGCAAACTGAAGACCCAGAACCTGGTGCTGATCGAGAGCATCCGGTTGCAGGCGACGGCCGGGCTGCTGAAGGCAAAGCAGGACGAGAAGGAAGCCGCAAAGGGCGTTGCCCAGATCGGCCGACCTTCAATTACCCAGCGGGTCGGCACAGCGTTCGGATCGCTGAGTTCGGGCGGGATTTCATCGCTGTTGCTGGGCAGCCCGCAGCAGGATGCACTGACGAGGTCGACAACAGGCCTGCGCAAGATCGCCGATGAATTTCGCGCCGGCACGATCAACATCACCCAGGCCCGCGAGCAGGTGGAGCGGTTTGCCGCCGCCAACCGCAAGGCGAAGATCGATGTGATCGCGACGGTCGAGAGCTTCGTGAAGCTGGGCACAGCGCGCAACGAGCAAAAGGCCAATCAGCAGGCGCTCGACGCGATCGACGGCAAGGGTATCGCGCGCGAGCTTGTGCCGTTCAAGGCCACCGGGCGGCCACGTGCCGCACCGAAGGGGCCGAGCGTTGCATCGCTGGCGGCGGCGGGTCTGGGCATCAGCGATCGGATCGCCGACATCGAGGCGCAGTATTCGACCGTGCCTACCGCGATCAAAAAGGCCAACGACCAGCTGCGCGAGCTGGAGAAGATCAAGGCCGCAATCGATGCGAAGCCTCTGCTGCCGGGCGCGGAGGCATTGAAGGCGCGGATCGAGGCGATCGGCATCACCATCCAGAACAGCATCAACAAGCCGTTTGCGGATTATCTGGAGCAGCAGCGTCAGGCGGCGGAGATCGACGAGCTGCTGCTGCAGGGCCGCAACGACGAGGCGGCCGCCTTGCAGGTGATCATCGGTTTGCAGGAAAGACTGGGGCCGCTGGCCGACGAACAGCTCCAATCGGTGCTGGCGACTGTTCGAGCCGATCGCCAACGCAGCCAGGTGCTGCGGGATCAGCAGGCCTTGATTCAGGGCAATGTGCAGGCGGTGCAATCCTTCCGGGGTGCGCTGGAGCAGACCGTGGCGGATGCGTTGCGCGGGCGTTTCTCGCTGAGCGCGATCCTGACCTCGCTTGGCAACAGCGCAGTAAACCTGATCTCGCAGCGGCTCGTCGAGCAGGTGTTCGGCAGCACACTGCGATCGCTGGAAGATCAGGCGCGCGGCAGCAACACGGTCGAGACGGCTGCGACCAACATCGCCGGTTCGCCCGGCCGGGGCGCATCGGCCGTCGATGATTTCGCCTCCACCGTGCGCAGCATCAGCGCGCGGATTGCCGGAACGCCAACACCGGCCGCGAACGATAACAGCCAGGCGACGAGCGGCGCCCCCGTGCCAGATGGGGTGCCAGCGAACGATAATGGAGAGCCGGATATCGTCGTTAAGGGTGTGCGCCAACGCGGCCTCGCCGGGCAAGGCGTTGCCGATCAGCTGATCAATATCGTCGATCGCACATTGGGAACGATTGGCATCAAATTGCCGGGCGTTTTGACGCAAGGCTTGAAGGGCACGCTCGGCAAGCTCGAAAAGTCGCTTCCATCCGCGCTGGCGGGTGCATTCACCGGCGCGACGGCATCACGCATCATCCTGGGCGATCGCGGCACGGGCGGGACGATCGGCAGCTCGATCGGTGGCGCGATCGGCCAGAAAGTGGGCGAGAAGTTCCTGACGACAGGTCTGTCGGCGATATCGAAGGGCCTGGGCAGCTTCGCCGGGCCGATCGGATCGATCGCGGGCGGGTTGATCGGCGGGTTGCTGGGCGGGCTGTTCGCGAAGGCCAAATTCGGCACCGCATCGGTCAGCAACAAGGGCGATGGCCCGGTCGTTGGCGGGAACGACAGCAAGGCGAAGTCGACGGCGTCGAGCCTGGGCGATGCCGTGCTGTCGGGTGTCAAGCAGATCGCCGACCAGCTCGGGGCCGAGGTTGGCGACTTCAAGGTGTCGATCGGCACGTTCAAGGACAACTTCCGGGTGTCCACGACCGGGTTCACCGGATCGCTCGATAACAAGAAGGCCAAGGGTCAGGGCCTCGTCGATTTCGGCAAGGACGGGCAGGACAAGGCCATCGCGTTCGCGATCGCCGATGCCATCGCCGACGGTGCAATTCTGGGGGTTAGCCCCAAGGTTGCAGCGGCGCTGAAATCATCACCGGACATCAACAAGGCGCTGGCCGAAGCCGTGAAGACGGCCGACCTGGAGCTGGCGCTGGGTGGCGTGGGCGCGCAGCTGGCGAAGGAAGCCAAGGGGTTCGAACGCACGGCGGCCGATCGACTGCGCATCGCCAAGGCTTACGGGTTCGACCTGGTCAAGGTCGAGGAGCTGAATGCAAAGCAGCGACTGGCGCTGAGCGAGAAGCTGTTGAAGGATCAGGTCGGCTCGCTGCAGGATCTGATCGACCAGCTGACATCGGGGTCTCTGTTCGAAGGATCGGCGATCGACCAGCGCACGGCGTTGATCGGCAAGATCGATGCGGCGCGTGCCGATGCCAATGCCGGCGTCGAGGGTGCGGCCGACAAGCTGGCGGGCCTGCTGGAGCAATTGAACACCGTGTCGCGCGATGCCTTTGCCACGACGGGCGGGTTCGCGGCCGACCGGCAATCGATCCTGGACACGGCCCGAGATGTGATCGCCCGCGCCAACCAGCGCGTGGTCGATGCGCAAAAGGCAAGCGACCCGGCGCTGCAGAAGACGAACGAGCTGCTGGACGAACAAACCGACCAGGGTGCCCGAGCACTGTCGGAAAGCGCCGAACAGACCGCGCTGCTGAAGCGTATCGCCGATAGCGTGGCAGCGAACGGCAACGACTTTGACGATCTGCGCAGGTTCGCGGGCTTCTGATGGCGGCAACGGTTATCCTGGTCGAGGCGTCGCCGCGCCGGGCGGCTGACGGCGTAACCGAAACCGTGCGCATCGCGGGCGGCGGCGGGCGGCATCCCTATTTCTATGGCGGGCAGCATTGGCGCGCCGGGATCGTCCAGTTGCCCACCTTCATCACCGCCATCAATTTCGAGGGCGGCGATTTTGGCGAAGGCGGGGTGCCGCAGGCGACCGAGCTGCAATGGGCGGCGACGAGCAAGGCCGATCTATCGGCGCTATCCGCCTATTTCTGGATCGATGCCGTGATCACCGTGCGGATCGGGCCGGAAAATGCCGAGGGCACGCTGCCGCCCGTGGCGCTGACCGGCAAGGTGCTGTCGGGCCTGGTCGACGGCGGCGCGTTGAAAATCCAGCTCACCGATCCGGCAGCCGACCTGAAAAAGCCGCTGCTGACCGCGCGCTATGCGGGAACTGGAGGGCTGGAAGGCCCGGTCGACTTTGCGGGCAAGATCAAGGACCGGGTGTGGGGCCGGGTGTGGAACAAGGCCGGGGAGCCGATCGACAAGGCGAACAACATTTATGTGTTCGCCGATCCGCTGCGGCCGCTGCAGGCGTTCGACCTGGTGCGCGACAAGGGCGCGCCCGCCGCGTCGCTGACGTTCCTCGCATGGCAGGGGTCTGCGGCAGCCACGCTTGCGGCGCTGCAGGCGGCCGTCGCGCCCGCTGGCGGCGGCGTGGTGTGCCCGTCGATCGCGTGCGTGAAATGGTGGACCCAGCCTGCCGGTGACCTCACCGCGGATCTGCGCGGCGAGATCGGCGCGGGCTATGTCGAGACGACGGCCGAGATCGTCCAGCGGATTGTTTCGGCCGGGCCTGGCACTGCATTTGCGGCGGGCACGATCGCCGCCGCACTGGCGGCACGCCCCGCCCCGGCCGGGTGGGTGGCAAAAGACGACAACACCACGGTGGCAGCGACGATCGAGGAGCTGCTCGGCAACAGTTCATTGCTGTGGCTGATGAACGCGGCCGGGGAGATTGTGCTGCGCGAATGGGCATGGGGTGCCCCGGCAGCCACGGCAACCAGCCACGCGGTAAAGCGCACCGCGATGTTCCGACCGGTGGCAACCCGCACCATCGGCTATCAGCGGAACGAAAAGCAGATGGCGCGCGGCGATCTGGCTGGGGTCGTGCTCTGGGGTGATGTGACCGGTCTCGCCAAGCCCGGCTCAAACCTTGTCTATGACGGAGGGCTTAGGCTCGGCGGCGCGCGCTGGACCAAGGACGCGGGGTGGAGCGTATTTCTGACCGGCGATGTCGGCTGGTGCGCGGGGATTTCCGGGCCGGTGTCATCGGCAAAGGGTTTCTATTCTGACTATTTCAAGGTCAACGGATCGACCGTTTATAGCCTGACGCTGGATTGGGGTGGCGGCGGGACCGTTTCGTTTTTTGGCTACATCAACTGGTACAATTCAAGCTTTGGCTACATCAGCAGTTCTTCCTCGATCTCGCCGACGATGGGCGTCGGATTTGTCCGAGATACGCTGACCGCAACATCGCCGAGCGGCGCAGCATTCGGGCAGATCATCTTGCTCGCAACGTCGATTTCGTCGGGCGGGCAAGTGCTGGTCAAGAAGATCAAGTGCGAAGTTGGTTCGATCATATCGCCCTTTAACGACGACGCGACCAACGGCGCGGCCTATGCCAACGGGCTGCATATCGACGCGCTGAAGCCGGGTGAACTCGGGGCGAATGTCACCGAAACGCGCACGGCGGGCGCGATTGCCGGGCAAACGGCATGGGCCACCTATGCCGAATTCACCCCAACGGGTGTCGCAAAGCCCGGTTCGAACCTTGTTTATGACGGCGGCCTTTCCCTTGGCGGTGCGCGCTGGACCAAGGACGCGGGGTGGAGCGTATTTCTGACCGGCGATGTTGGCTGGTGCGCGGGGATTTCCGGGCCGGTATCGTCGGGGAAGTCGTTTTATGCAGACTATTTTGGCGTGTACGGTTCGGGAAGCTATACCGTGTCGCTTGATTGGGGCGGTAGCGGCACAGTTTCGGCCTTTGCCTATGTGAACTGGTACAACTCCAGTTACGGGTACATCAGCAGTTCAGCGTCAATTTCTCCGGCAACAGGGGTTGGCTTCGTGCGCGATAAGTTCACGGTCACATCGCCGAGCGGCGCGGCGTTCGGCATTATTGTTTTACTGGTCACATCCATCACGGCGGGCGGGCAACTGCTGGTCAAGAAGATCAAGTGCGAAACCGGCGCCACGGCGACCCCGTTTAACGACGACGCGACCAACGGCGCGGCTTATGCCAACGGGCTGCATATCGACGCGCTGAAGCCGGGTGAGATCGGGGCGAATGTCACGGAAACGCGCATTGCGGGTGGGATTGCCGGGCAAGGCGCGCTGGCGACATTGAGCACCATCGGCACGACGCAGATGAACGCGAACACGGTCAGCGAATTCACGGTCACGCCAGCGTCGAACCCAACTTTCAGCAGCGGCACCACGCCGACGGTCCTCAGCTATACCCTTTCGAAGCCGAGCGAGGCCTATCTTGTCCGTGTCACTGTGGCGGGCACAATGCGGATTCTTGGCACATCGGGGACGCCAACGACGAACCTGCAGATCTATGGCCGCGTCAATAATGGGGCGACTGTCTTTGGGCGCCAGGACGTCAACGAAAACGTGTCTGGCACCACGATATTCCGACAGTTCAATTTCACGAAGAGCTATCCTGCCGCCAGCCTGACCAATGGGCAAGCGATCGAGATTTACGCATCGCTGGGTGCAACCGGCGGCACCTATGACGTTCAGTTTCTCTACACTGAAATTACCGTCGAATTCTTCAAGAGGTGAAAAATGACTAGTTTGGCAATTGGTCCCTTTGACAGCATCACCGCCGCGAAAAGCGGTCTTGTCGCTTACCTGATGGCATCGGGCGCCGCGCTCGACGACACGCTGAAGCAGCACCTCACAGATGCGATGGCGTGCCCTTCGCCCGTCGACATGCTGGTGCAGAGCATGGAGGCGCTTTATGCCGCGCACACCGATCTGGACGATGCGGGCAAGGCACTGGTGGCGCAGCTTTCCGGCTTCATTGTCGCGAACGGGTGGCATGGCATCAATCAGGACGATCGCGGCAATCGCATCATTCGGGCAATGCGTCGCGATCTGGGCGAAACGCCACCGGATGGTGTGACGTGGCCCGAGCCTGATGATGATCCGGCTGTTGATGCGCGGTTTGTGGTGGCATCGCCTAACCTGACGTCGCCCGGCGTTGCTGCGAAGGTTACCGATAATGCGGGCATCGTCACGTCAGCACCCGTTGAAGGCACGGGCGCTTGACAGGGTGAGCACGCTCGATCCCCTTCTCGTCCAGTGGCTGACCGGCGACGGCTATCGCGAGGTCGTGACCGATGCGGCCCTGGCAGCGCGCTGGGGTGACCGCGCCCAGACAACCGAACGCATGACGACGATCGCCACCAAGGCGGATGCGGCGGCCGAGGCGGCGCGCCAGATCGCATTTCTGGGCGGCGGCGGGCCGCTGGTGATCGAGGAGCATTCGCTGGTGGGGGAATGGGCCGCCTATCTCGGCCGGGTCGTGACGCTGAAGATCGACCGGCTTGGCTATGACGCCGGGCTGAATGTGTTCGTGATCGGTGCGGAAGATGATCGCGCTTCCGGGATTTCGACCGTCACTGTGATCAGAAGGCTGTGACATGAGCAATCTCCTGCTGCTTTCCCCCCTGCCGATCGCCGCGATCGCCGTGTCGCGCGGCAGCGGTGGCGCAAACCTGCTCACGCGATCGCCCAAGGAAGTGTGGGCCGATGACGCGGTCGGTTCGGCCGTCGCTATCAACATCGATCTGGGAGCACAGACTGCGATCAATACCGTTTATCTGGGGTATGTGTCCCCGCCTGCTGCGGGTGCCACCTGGAGCATTACAGGCGGGGCAGCCGGGTATGCCGAGCAGGTTCTGAAGGCGTCAGGGCCGCTGCGCGCCGTCGACACAGCAACGCGCGCACCCGCCACTACGCATGCCCTGTGGACGGGCGCTTCGGCCACGGTACGCTACGTCCAGATTTTGCTGCTGCAGCCTGGCGGCAGCGCCCCCCTTCGGGCGGGTATCGCTATGGCAGGCCGGGCGTGGCGGCCGACGTTCAACATGGAATTTGGGGCCGGGCGGCGCGTGATCGATACCGGCACGGTCGCCGCGCTGCCCGATGGCGGCTTCAGCACGATCGAGGGCGCGCGTAAGCGCGAGTTCAACTGGTCGCTCGGCGATCTCTCCACGGCGGAAGCCGACGCGCTGGAGGAGCTGCTGCTCGATCATGGCGAAAGCGTGCCGCTGCTTGTGGTGGAAGACCCCGATGCGACGGTCGGCCAGCGCGCGCGAATCCATTACGGGCTGTTCGTGGGCCTGAAGGCGTTCGAGCGCGCCAACCCCGCCCAGACCAAGCAACAGTTCCTGTTCGAGGAATGGGTGTGAGGCGCACCCGCACCACGATTCTCGGGCGACCAGTTTCCCCGGCTGAAAGGCGGGGGCAAAGGGCGTTGGCGCGCCCTTCACGCAGGACAGCACCTGCACCTTGGGCACCAGCTGGCTGCCGTCGATCCCCGCCACCGGGCACCCCGGCGAGGGGGAAATTAGGATGCAGAAATGACCAATTCGCAAACGCT
>CAZWAL010000005.1:0-44272 GCA_964631905.1 uncultured Stakelama sp. | reverse complement strand
GATTTGGGCGGAGCCTTCCAAGGTTCCGGCGATGCGCAGCATCGTTGGAATGAAGGCGGAGGGGGGATGATCGCCGACGAGACCGGCGAGGGCGTCCAGCTTCAGCCGCTCGCCCGCATCGACGAAGCCGCCGAGCGCGCTTGGGCCGCCGAATGGCTGGCGGCGATCCTCGCCTCCGAAGGGGTTGCGGTCGATCCGCAGGCCAAGGAGTATCTCTGGACCGCGCTCGGCTCACTGGCGTCGGCGCCCGTCGCCGAACGCACTCTCACCGGCCTTGCCGTGCTGCTCCAGAGCCAGCCACTCAAACAGGCGCTTGGCGCTTACTGCCTGGGTGGGCCGTGGGGCCGGCTACTCGACGCCGAGACCGAACGGCTCGGCGAAGCACGCATCCAGGCGTTCGAGACCGAAGGACTTGTCGGCGCGGGCTCGGCGGCGGCGGTGCTGTCCTATCTCTTCCACCGCATCGAAGGGCGATTGGACGGCTCGCCGACCCTCATCATCATCGACGAGGGCTGGCTGGTCCTCGACCGCCCGGACTTCGCGGCACAACTCCGCGAATGGCTGAAAACGCTGCGCAAGAAGAACGCCAGCGTCGTCTTCGCCACGCAGAGCCTTGCCGACATCGAGACTTCGACCATCGCGCCGGCGATCGTCGAGAGCTGCCCGACGCGCATCTTCCTCCCCAACGAGCGCGCTGCCGAGCCGCAGATCGCATCCATCTACGAACGCTTCGGACTCAACGCCCGCCAGATCGAAATCCTCAGCCTGGCGACGCCCAAGCGCGATTACTACTGCCAGTCGCGGCGCGGTAACCGGCTGTTCGAGTTGGGGCTGGGCGAGGTCGCGCTGGCGTTCGCCGCCGCGTCGGCGAAGACCGACCAGCTTCGCATCGCCGAACTGATCGAGGCCCACGGGCCGGCCGCGTTCGCCGCCGAATGGCTGCGTCATCGCGGCCTCGGTTGGGCCGTCGAGCTGCTTCCCCCCGATCCCCAACCGCAACCCCAGCAGGAGTTATTGCTATGACCAGATTCAATTTCCGCCGCGCCATCATGGCGGGCGTGCTCGCGACGACGGCGATCGTGCCGACGATCGCACCGATGCCGGCTTACGCGCAGTTCGGTGGGATCGTTTACGACCCGACCAACTACGCCTCGAACGTCTTGCAGGCGGCGCGGGCGCTCGAACAGATCAACAATCAGATCCAGCAAATCCAGCAGCAGGCGACCAGCCTCGTCAACGAGGCGAAGAACCTCGCCTCGCTGCCCTACAGCCAGCTTCAGCAGTTGCAGCAGCAGGTGCAGCGCACCCAGCAGCTTTTGGGCCAGGCGCAGCGCGTCGCCTATGACGTCCAAAGCATCCAGAGCGCGTTCACCGGCCGCTACAAGGGGGCCGCGCTCACCGGCACGCAGGCGCAAATGGTCGCCAACGCCAATGCGCGCTGGGAGGATAGCGTCGGCGCGTTTGAGGACGCGCTAAAGGTTCAGGCCGGTGTCGTCGGCAACATCGACGGCGCGCGCACGACGATGGACGGACTGGTTTCGGCGAGCCAGTCGGCGACCGGCTCGCTCCAAGCGGCGCAGGCGGGCAACCAGCTCCTAGCGCTGCAATCGCAGCAGCTCGCCGACCTGACCGCTGCGGTCGCGGCGCAGGGCCGCGCGCAGGCGCTCGACGCCGCGCGGCACACAGCCGAGGAAGCCGAGGGCCGCGAGCGGTTCCGCCGCCTCCTTCGCAACAACTGAGGCGCGCGATGCTGCACGCTTCCTCGCGCACGATCCGGCTCGCAGGCGTTGCCGCGCTCGCCGGCATGATGATGGCGGTGGCGATCCTCGCCGCCGTTCATCCGCCGGCAGCCACCCCAGCATCGCCCGCCGCCATGCGCGCCAGCGCGCATGATGCCGTGTTGGCGCGTGCGCTCGAACGCTGCGCGACGCTGACCATGCCCGATTTCGCTTGCGAAGCGGCCTGGGCGGCGAACCGCCGCCGCTTTTTCCGTCAGACCGAACCCGCCGCTGCCGGCAACGCGGCGTCGCCGACCGAAAGCACCGCGCCATGAACGATACGGGCGTCATCGACACCTTCCTGGCCGTGTTCACCCGCTACATCGACAGCGGGTTCGGGTTGCTCGGCGGCGAGGTCGGATTCCTGTCCTCGACGCTGATCGCGATCGACGTGACGCTGGCCGGGCTGTTTTGGGCGTGGGGCGCCGACGAGGACGTGTTGCAGCGCCTCATCAAGAAGACGCTTTATATCGGCACCTTCGCCTTCATCATCGGCAACTTCTCAAACCTCGCCAACATAGTGTTCCAGTCCTTCGCGGGGCTTGGTCTGAAAGCCAGCGGCGGGACGCTCAGCATCGCCGACTTCATGAAGCCTGGTACGATCGCCGCGACCGGCCTCGACGCGGCAAAGCCGCTGCTCGAAGCGGCGGGTCAGTATTCAAGCCTGTGGGCATTCTTCGCCAACGCCGCGCTTATCGCCGTCCTGCTGATTGCCTGGGTGATCGTGGTGCTCGCCTTCTTCATCATCGCGGTGCAGGTCTTCATCACGCTGATCGAGTTCAAGCTGGTGACGCTTGCCGGCTTCGTGCTCCTGCCGTTCGCCTTCTTCAACAAGACCGCGTTTATGGCCGAGCGTGTGCTGGGGCACATCGTCTCGACCGGCATCAAGGTGCTGGTGCTGGGCGTCATCACCGGGATCGGCACGACCCTGTTCAGCCAGTTCACCAATGCGGGACTTGGGACCGAGCCCGACATCAATCAGGTCATGGCGATCGCGCTTGCCGCGCTCTCGCTGTTCGGCCTCGCGATCTTCGGCCCCGGTATCGCTAACGGCATCGTCTCGGGCGGCCCGGCGCTCGGTGCGGGCGCGGCGGCCGGCACCGCGCTGGCCGCTGGCGGCGCACTCGTGGGCGGTGCGGCCGTCGCACGGCTCGGCGCTGGTGCGGCTGCCGGTGCGATCGGCGGCGCGGCGCGCGGCGGAGCCTTCGCTGGCGGTGCGGCGCGCAGCGCCTATGCGCTCGGCTCGGCGGGCAAGACCGGCAGTGCTGCCGTTGCCGGCGGCGCGGCCGGTGTCGGCCGGGCGGCGGCGGGCGCGGCGATGTCGCCGCTCCGCAAGGCTGCCGCGTCCATGAAAGACAGCTACCGTTCGGGCGGACGCGCCGCCGTCCGCGCCACCGGCGGCACGATTTCGGGCGGCGCGCCGTCGCCCGCACCATCGCCCGACGGCCCGCCCGCTTGGGCCGCCGCGATGAAGCGACGCTCCGAAGTCACCCACGGCGCAACCGTCGCCGCTCACACGCTGCGCTCGGGCGACGGCGGGGGCAGCGGTTCGGCCGTCGATCTCAGCCAGAAGGATTAGCCCCATGTTCCGACGCCCCACCATCCGCTACGGTCACACCCCCGAACCCACGACGCCCTATCAACGTGCCGCGCAAGCCTGGGACGAGCGCATCGGCTCGGCGCGCGTGCAGGCGAAGAACTGGCGGATCGCCTTCTTCGGGACGCTGGCATTGTCGGGCGGATTGGCGGGCGGTCTCGTCTGGCAATCGGCACGCGGCCATATCGTGCCCTGGGTCGTGCAGGTCGATCGGCTCGGCGAAGCGCAAGCGGTCGCGCCGGCCGAAGCGGGCTATAGGCCAACCGATCCGCAGGTCGCGTTCCATCTCGCCCGCTTCATCGAGGAGGTCCGCAGCATCCCCGCCGATCCCGTGATCGTCCGCCAGAACTGGCTGCGGGCCTACGACTTCACCACCGACAAGGGCGCGCTGTTCCTCAACGACTATGCACGCGCCAATGACCCGTTCGCCCAGATCGGCAAGGTGCAGGTCGCGGTGGACGTTTCGAGCGTGATCCGCGCCTCGCCCGATAGCTTCCGCGTCGCCTGGACCGAGCGCCGCTATCAGGACGGCAGCCTCGCCGCGACCGAACGCTGGTCGGCAATCCTGACCGTTATCTTCCAAAGCCCGCGCACGCTTGACGCGCTGCGTAAGAATCCGCTCGGCGTCTTCGTCAACGCCGCCAACTGGTCGAAGGAGCTGGCCCAATGACATATGCATCGCTACGCCATGCCGCCTCGGCGGCGGTCCTGATTTCGGCAGCCGCGCTTGGCGGTTGCACGAGCGTTTCCGCCAAGCCGCCGGCAATCGCTTATGACGATCCGCCGCTGATCGCGGCAACGCCGGCCGCCGAGGCGCCTAAGCCGGTCGAGGTCGTCACCGTGCCGCAACCATTGCCGCTGCCCGGCCAGTTGAAGCCTATCGCCGACGGCGCGCGCCGGCCCGAACCCGCCGATCCACGCACTCGCGTCGGCGCGGCCAACGCCGCCGCCCGCATCCAGCCGGTGCGCGACGGGTTCCTGAATGCCATCCAGCAATACCCGTGGACGGACGGCGCGCTTTATCAGGTCTATACCGCGCCCGGACAGGTGACGGACATCGCGCTTCAGGAAGGCGAGCAGCTTGTCGGAAGTGGGCCGGTCGCCGCTGGCGACACCGTGCGCTGGATCATCGGCGACACGACGAGCGGGACGGGTGCCAACGCGCGCGTCCATATCCTCGTCAAACCGACGCGGCCCGACCTCACCACCAACCTTGTCATCAATACCGACCGGCGGACCTATCATCTGGAACTGCGCGCGGGCGTGGCGACCTACATGGCGTCGGTGAGCTGGACCTATCCGCAGGACCAACTCATCGCGCTCGCCAACCGCAACGCCGCTGCGACACGCGCCATGCCGGTTGCGAGCGGGCTCGATTTCGCCGCGCTCAACTTTCGCTATCGCATCGAGGGTGATCGCGTGGCGTGGAAGCCGGTGCGCGCCTTCGACGATGGGCGGCAAGTGTTCATCGCGTTCCCGACCGGGATCGCGCAAGGCGAGATGCCGCCGCTGTTCGTGACCGGCGCGGGTGGCGCTGCCGAGCTGGTCAACTACCGCGTTCAGGGCAGCTACATGGTGGTCGATCGCCTGTTTGCCGCTGCCGAGCTGCGGCTGGGCGACAAGCACGACCGCCAGCGCGTGCGGATCGTGCGCGAAGATGCGCGGGGGCGGCCATGACTGACCGCGCCGACACCCCCGCCGACGTTGCCGACGTTGGCTCGGTCATACCGCCGTCCGATCTGGGCGCGTTTCAACTTCGGGGCACGCCGCCGCGCGTCATGCGGCTGTCACGCAAGGCGCTCGCCGTCGTCGGCGTCGCCGCAGGCCTCGGGATCGGCGGCTCGCTGATCTACGCGCTTCGGCCCGCCGGCCCGCATCAGGCAGCCGAACTCTACAATACAGACGGCCGCGCCGGAGACGCGATTGCGTCCGGCCCCAAGGACTATGCCGCGCCGAGGCTCGGGCCGCCGCTTCCCGGCGATCTTGGCCGTCCGATCGTCTCGGCGCAGGAGCGCGGAGCCGTTGTGCCACCGCCGCCAATCGGCCGAACCTCGCCCGATCCCCGCGCGCAGGCCGAGGAAGCTGCACACCAGCGCGCGGCGCAGGAACGTGACGCCGCGCGCACCAGCACCGTGTTCATGGGCGGCAGTCGCGCAGCCGCTACCGCGCCCGCGCCAGTCGTGATTGGGTCGGCGACGCCTCCGGCCGATCCTACCGCGCAGCCCGCGACGACGAGCGACCAAGCCGCCAAGCGCGCTTTCCTCGCTCGCGAATCCGGCCAGCACACGGTCAGCGTCGAACGGCTCTCCGCGCCGACCTCGCCTAACATCGTGCAGGCGGGCAGCATAATTGCCGCCGCGCTCATCACCGGCATCCGTTCCGACTTGCCGGGCCAGATCACCGCGCAGGTGACGCAGAACGTCTATGACAGCCCGACCGGGCGCATCCTGCTTATCCCGCAAGGTGCGCGGTTGATCGGCGAATATGACAGCGAGGTCGCCGCTGGGCAGACCCGCGTGCTGCTCGCCTGGGACCGGCTGATCCTGCCCGACGGGCGCTCGATCGTCCTCGACCGCCAGCCCGGCGGGGATGCGGGCGGCTATGCCGGGTTGCAGGACCGGGTGGACCAGCATTGGGGCAATCTTCTGAAAGCCGCCGCCATCTCTACCCTGCTCGGGGTCGGTGCCGAGCTGGGCGCGGATGGTGAGGACACGCTGACCCGAGCGCTGCGGCGCGGCAGCCAGGACACCATCAACCAGAGCGGTCAACAGATCGTGCGCCGCCAGCTCGACGAGAAGCCGACGCTGACCATCCGGCCAGGCCACCCGCTGCGCGTGGTGCTGACCCGCGATTTGATCCTGGAGCCCGTTGGAGACGCGCGATGACGAAGTTGAAGCTCGGGCCACTCGCCGACGACCGGCCAGTCAAGCTAACGGTCGAGCTCTCCGCCGCCGTCCACCGCGATCTGCAAGCCTATGCGGCGGCGCTTGCAGCCGAGACCGGGCAACCGGCGGTGTCACCCGAAAAGCTGGTCGCGCCGATGCTGACGCGGTTCATGGACAGCGACCGGGGATTCCGCCGGGGCCGCGCTCGCACGGACTGACGCTCACTTGCCGAGGAAGCGTTTGAGGCGGGCGCGGCCGTCCGCTTCGGTAACGGCCTGTTCGGCGTTGGCGCATTCTTCGCCGCGCACTGATCCCTGCTGGCATCCGGCCACTACCCGCCGGCCTTCGTCGAGATTCGCCGTGAAATAGGGCTTGCTGCGTGTAGTGACCAACACGGCTTGCGTGGGCGGCAGGGCGGCAACGACGGTCGTAGGACCGGGTGGCAAAACAACAGGTCGCAGAACGAACCCAGCGCTGAATCCAATCACGAGCATGACAATTAGGGCGATGATCGTCCTACCTTGCGACATAGCGGCAACTCCACGACTGAACTATTTCCAATCTACTGAAATCGCTGTGTGAAATCAAAGGAGAGAGCGTAGCGCTTCTTGATGAATCCAAGAAAGCGGCGCAGCGCCGGGTTGCCGTTGTCATCGCGCCAGCAACCGGAATAACCAGTGAGCGCCGGTCCTTGTTCGCCGTGAATCGGTCGATAGATGACATCGGGATACCGCGTCCCGGTAGAACCTTCGCAGACGATGCTAACACCGGCGCTGCCGCCGAGGACGCTTAGCACTGTCTCGCGGCTCGACCGGAGCATTCGGATATCCGGCTTGCCGCCCGAGATCGCCAGGCGGCCCAGCAGCATATCCCCAATTTCCGGGCCGGGATCGGCGACAGGCAGCAGGAACCGCTCGCCGCGAAGATCCGTCCAGTGAACCACTTCGCGTTCCGCCAGCGGATGCGACGCGGGCAATGCGACGAGCATTCGTTCGCTCCACAACGGCTCGCAGCGAAATCCGTCATGGCCGGCCGCGCCCATGAGGATTGCGATGTCGATCTCCCCGGTATCGAGACCGGCGAGCAGAACACTACGGTCGGCTTCGACGCATTCAACCTCAACATCGGGATGCGCATCAAGCCAGCTCATCATCGTCGCCCGCAGGTTGCCGGCCGACACCGAGCTGTTGTGTCCCAGCATCAGGCCGCCGGCACGACCCTGGCCGGCGGCGCGCATCATCGCCACGAGCTTGTCCGCCGAGGCCACCATTGGCCTTGCTCCGCGGATGAAAGCATTTCCGGCGAGCGTCATGGTGACGCCCGCGCGCGAGCGCTCGAAGATTGGCATCCCGACCGAGCGTTCCAGCTTTAGGATGGCGCGGCTCAACGTCGATTGTTCGACACCCATCGACCGCGCCGCGCGGTAGAAGCTGCCATGATCGGCGGCGGCGATCGCATAGCGAAGCTGATCAATATCAAACGGCAAGCGCTGTAAACCTGACCGCACCAGTGGGGACCACACTGCGCCAGTGGCCGATTACGTTCGTTTGAACCAACTTGAGATAAAGGGCGGAACTGCCGATCATGGCTCGATGTCGCCAGATCGGGCTTCTGACTTAGCTTCTTTCCAGATTTCCCACGCCGCGCCTGCATTGAGCAGGCCAATCGCCGCCCCTACCGCCAAATCCGGCCATGCCGAACGCCAGCCTAGCGTCACCAGCCCGGCAGCGATGATCGCGACGTTGGCAAACACGTCATTACGGGCTGACAGGAAGGCGGCTTTGGTGAGGCTCCCGCTCCCGTGTCGGTGTGCTGCCAAGCGCATCGCACAAATGAAGTTCACGATCATCGCCCCGAGCCCAGTGATCGTGAGCGGGACAGGGGACGGCGGCACGGGCACGTTGAACTTTTGATAGGCCGTCCAAAGCGCCGCCAGCGAAGGCACCAAAATGATCGCGCCGAGCAACATACCGGCCCTCGACCGCGCGAGTTGCGACCAGTTTAGCGCCGTGAGGATCAGCAAGTTGATCGCTGTGTCCTCAAGGAAATCGACGCTATCAGCAAACAGCGACACCGATCCGATCGCCAGCGCGACGGCGAACTCGACGCCGAAATAGGCGAGGTTGGCTAAGGCGACGAACTTGACTGCTGAGGCCAAGTCCGGGTTCAGGCTTCTTGACTGCTCGTCATTCACGATGCTGTCCTTTGGTCGCGCTTGCCAAACCGCCCGAACCGAAGCGCCATACCGGGGAGGACAAGCAAGTTGAGTGCAGCGGAGCTGAAAAGCCCGCCAAGAATGACGACGGCCATCGGCCCCTCGATTTCGCGGCCTGGCTCGCCGCTGCCGATCGCAAGCGGCAGCAACCCCAATGCTGTCGCGAGCGTGGTCATCAAGATCGGCGCGAGCCGATCCTTCGCACCCTCGATCGCGGTCGCCAGCGTCCAGGTCTGCCCTTCCTCGCGGGTCAGCAAGTCGTAATGCGACACCATCATGATCGCGTTACGAAGCGTGATGCCGAACAGCGTCACAAATCCGACAAGCGCCCCAAGCGAGGCAATCCCGCCGGTGACGTAGAGCGCGAGGATGCCGCCCACCATCGCGAAGGGCAGGTTGAGCAGGATCAACGCCAGATTGCGCCCGCTTGGCACGGTCAGCGACAGCAACAGCAACATCGCGACGATCGCGAGCAGCGAATTGACCAAGAGAGTCTGTGCCGAGCGCGATTGCGCTGCGGCGGCTCCTTCAAAGGTGAGCGTGACGCCGGGTGGAAGGCGGAGGGCGCGAACCTTCGCCTCGACGCGGGTAGTAAATGCGCCAACATCGCTGTCGCTTGTGCCCGCCGTCACTACCTGAATGCGCGCGCCGCCCTGATGAAGCACGCCGTAGCGCCCGCTGGTCTCCCGGATCATCGCCAAATCAGAGAGCGGCACGAGCGCACCGCTAGGAGCTTTCAACAGAAGCGAGCCGACGGCCTCAGGCCGTTCCCTAGCCTCGGGTTTCAGCAGCAGAACCGCATCGACGATCTGATCGCCCTCATAAGCTTGCCCGATAACATCGCCCTGATAGCCGGTGCGGATTGCGTCCAGCACGTCGAGAGCGTTGAAGCCCCAGCGCAACAATGCGTCCTGGTTGATGCTGATCGACAGCTTCGGCACGCCGGTCGGGTTTTGCTGCTGAACGTCGATAGCGCCGGGCACCGTTGCAACGGCCCCGGCAATATGCGCAGCCGTTGCATCTAGCGCGTCTAGGTCCGTGCCAGCCGCGCGGATCACCACCGGCGCGGTATAGCCCGACACCACCTCGTCGAGCCGGTCCGACAAGAAGGTCTTGACCGCGAATACCGCACCGGGAATACGCTGCAACGTCGATCGGATCGCTTCCTCGGTCGCCTCTTGACCCGCCGCATCGGTCTTTTTCAGATCGACCTCGATCTCACTGTAATTCGCTCCGAACACGTCCGCAGCCTGTTCCGCGCGCCCGGCGCGCTGGGCAACGAGGCGCACGTTCGGGATTTTGAGCAATGCGTCGGAGACTTGCGCGCCCACGCGAGTCGATGCGTCGAGCGAACTGCCCGGCGCCAGCGACATCTGGATGACGTAATGGCCTTCCTTTAGTTCTGGGATGAAGCTCGTGCCTAACAGCGGCACCACCGAGAAAATCGCAGCCGCCAGCCCCGCCACGATCGCTAGCGTGAGCGGTAGCCGTCGCTCGGTCGCCGTTAGCAAACGCTCATATCGTTCCTTGAGCCATCGCGTCAGCCGCGGTTCGCTGTGTCCAATCCGGTCGGTCTTGATGAGCAGCGCGCACAGCACGGGCGTCACGGTTAGCGCGACGAGAAGCGATGCAAGTGTGGCGAGGATATAGGCAAGCCCCAATGGTCCGAACAGCCGGCCAGCGACATCCTCGATCGTCAGCACAGGCACGAAGATAAGCGCGATGGCGAGCGTCGCATAAACGACGGCGCTACGGACTTCGTAAGTCGCCGTCAGAACAATCTCGTCCAAGGGCGGGCCGTCACCATCCGCCGAAAGCAGCCGAGCGCGCCGATAGAACGTCTCGACCACGATCACTGCATCATCGACCAGCAGCCCGACCGCGATACCGAGACCGCCGAGGGTCATCGTGTTGAGGCTGTAGCCGAACTGTTCAAGAACAAGCGTGCCCGCGAGCAATGATAGCGGGATCGCAGTTACCGCAATCAACGCCATGCGAATGTTCCACAGGAACAGCAGCACCACCGCGATCACAAGGACGCCGCCGATCAGCAGCGCATTCGTCAGATTCGACAACGCTGTGTCGATGAACCCGGTCGGCCGGAAGATGTCCGTGCGTATGTGAATGTCTTGGGGCGCTAGCTCCTGGTTCAGCTTCGCGATGGCGTCCTCGACGGATTTGGCGACCTTGACGGTGTTTGCGCCATATTGCGCGGCGACGATGATCTGAAGTCCGGGTCTAGTGCCGATCAGCGATGCGCCGATCGCAGGAGCCGGGGCTTCGCTGATGGTGGCAAGGTCCGCTAGCGTGAGGCGGCGTCCGCCGGCCTGCGAGACGACCGTCTCCGCCAGTCGGCGGGCGGTCGAAGCGGCATCGTCCGCTTCGATGACGATGCGCTGGTTAGGATTGTCGATGAAGCCCGCTCCCCGGATGCCAAGGGCGCGTTGGGCAGCCGTCGCAAGTTGCTCTAGCGAGAGACCCAGGCTCGCCAGCCGCGTTGGATCTACGGCAATCTGATATTGCCGCGTCGCACCGCCGTAGATCGAAAGCTGGGCGACGCCCGGAACAGCAAGGAGACGCTGGCGGATCGTCCAATCGGCGACCGTGCGAAGCTGCATCGGCGATTGCGTGCGCGATGACACGCCGGCGATCAGCACCGTGCCGGTTGATGACGTGAGAGGGGTCAGGCTGGGCGGGGTCACGCCTTGCGGAAGCTCTGCGCCCAGCCCGGCGAGCGCCTCACTGAGTTGCTGCCGCGCACGAAATACGTCGGCTGATGCGTCGAACACCACAGCGATGTCCGACAATCCCTGAATCGAATTGGAGCGGATCTTCGCGACGCCCGGAACGCCAAGGATGCGCGTTTCGACCGGGCGCGTCACCAACGCCTCGACCTGCTCGGCTGTTAGCCCAGGTGCCTCGGTCTGGATTGAAGCGCGGGGAGGGGCGAAATCGGGGAAAACGTCGTAGTCCGCTAGCGAGAGCCGGTAAGCCCCGAATGCGGCGAGGAGCAGCGCAATCCCAAGCACCACGACCTTGTGAGCGAGCGATCCCCTGATGATTGCCGCTATGATTCCGGTCGGGTTCATCGTTCGGCCGCCGCGCCGCCACCGGCTGCCCGGAGTTCTTCCGAGAGAAGCAACTGCGCGCCAGCGACAACGGCGCGCGTTCCGGGCGCGAGCTTCGCGTCGATCCAGCCGTTAGACGATGGGAGGTCGGTCGATACGGCGCGGCGGGAGAACCGGCCCGCGCCCGTCTCTACATAGATATAGGATATGCCGTTCCAGCGCACGATGGCGCTGGTAGGCACCACCACCCCCTGAACCGGCTGCCCTGTCGGAAAACGAGCTGGAATCGTCATGCCCGGAAGGAACTGCGGGTTTGCCGGAGTGAGCGCGAAGAAGGTTCGAGTCTGAAACTGTGCGTCGGCCTGTGGCGAGGGCGATACGGTTCTCGCCTCCAAACGGCCCCCTTGGGGAAGTGTAAGATGCGCGACACTAGGAGTCGCCGCGCCAATTTCCTGGGTTGGCGCGATCTGCAAAAGCAGCGCGCGTCCTGCAAACACCGCGTCGAGTTTCGCCGACCCGTTGATAAGCCAGCTCGCGATGACCGGTCCCCACTGGCGCGCCGCGCTCGCCTCCAAGAGTGCGCGCTGGCTGTTCGCTACCTGAACTCCGGCGCGCTCGCTTGCTGCCGCAACTTGGCCCGCTTCCAGCTCTCGCGTCGAGACGATCGCGTTGTCGGCATTGAGCGCCCGCAAACGGCGAGTCTGCGTGTTGGCCGCTACCGCCGCCGCCCGCGCTCGCGCAAGCTCGGCGTCGGCGGTAAGGATCGCCCGGCGCTGTTCGAGCAGCGCCTGGGGCTGGATCGCAGTTGCAAATGCCGAAATGCCGGGTTCCGCCGTTGCGGGCTTGAGCGTCGCGACCGCGATCCCGGACGCACGAAGCGCTGCTGGCGGCATGAATATATTGGTGTGGCCGCCCTCGATTCTGACCTTGATGGCGGAAGTAATAGGAGTTTCGCCGGTCGCCTCGCCGGTCTCGGACGAAGGCGCGATGAAGCGCAGCAGAATGGCCGCCGCGACGGCCACCACAACCGCGACGCCGATCAACCACAGCCTGCTACGCGCTACGTTGATGCTCATTTCGTATCCAGTTCGGTAAGGAGCGCGGCCGGATCGAACCCATCACTGGTGGCCTGCGCCGCGATGACAACGGCGAGCCTTGCGCGTGCGAGCGCCGCCAGCGCGTCGGCGCGCCCCAGCTTGGCAAGCGCCAAATCCCCCTGCACCGTCAGCACATCCGCGCGGCCCGCTTGGCCGGCACCGAGCAGCTTTCGTTGCGCTGCGAGCTGCCGGGACTGCTCACCAACCAGACGGTTCGCCACCTCCAGCCCCTGAACAGCCTGCCGGTAAGCGGCGACCGCCCGATCGACTTCGCCGATCGCAGCGGTCTGAACCTCCAAGAGCTGGCCTCCGGCGACGCGCAGTTGCGCGTCCGCCTCGGCAATCGGCCCACCATTCTGGTTGAAAATCGGGAGTGCGCCGGCGACCGAAACGCCCCATTTCTTGGTTCCCTGGTCATACTCGACGCTGGGACCGACCTCCAGATTGGGCACCCGCGCTGCCCTCTGGAAGCGCGTTTCGACGGTGCTGGCGGCATAGTCGGCGACAGCGCTCAACACGTCGGCGCGACGAAGCGGGGTCGCATCGCGGGCGCTGGCGATGAAGGTGTCGGCCAGGGGCGCTTCGTCGAGACTGAGGACTAGCCGATCCGGGTTGAGAGCCGATTGGGGTAGGCCAACCGCTTCGGCCAATCGGTGAAGCGCATCGACTTCGGTGGCAAGCGCGGCCTGACGGTCGAGCGTCGCTCGGGTGAGCGCGGTCCGCGCGACGGTCAGTTCAACACTCGATCCCAACCCCACGGCAAGCCGTTTGGTCGCGGTCTCGACAACCTGGGCTTGCACGGAAGCCTGTTCGTCCAGCGCCGCGATCCTCGCGCTCGCCGCAGCAACGTCTATGGCTGCTCCATCGACACGCGCGATTGCTGCCCACGTCGCCGTGGCCGTTTGAAGCCGGGCAGATTCCGCAGCGTAACGCGCCTTTGCTACGCGCAGGGGTCGCTTGCCAGCGGTTTCGATCAACTGGATCAATGTGCTGGCGAGAAAGAAGGGAGGTGCGGCCCCACCTCCGGCCACATAGGCGGGATCGAGCGACAGTGTGGGATTGGGAATTGCGCTCGCGGTCCGTATCGCGGCCCGCGCGGCATCCCATCTGGCGCGCGCCGTGGCGATGGTCGGGGCGTCGTAGATCGCTATCAGTTCGAGGTCGCGCTGGCTGAGTGTTGCGGGGGGCCACACGCGGCCGTCGCCACGCGCTCGTTGGGCAAAGGCCGTCAACCCCTCGTCACTCACCGTTCGCGCCCGGAACTCGGCGGCCTTACCGGCCACATCCACGCGCACCGGGGCCACGCTGGCGCAGCCCGCCAATGCAGCAACACACACGCCGGCAATCGCTGCACGAGCACTTGTCATGGCGCCCTAAGTCGCCGCTCAACCTGACCAAAATCTGACGAGATTCCGATGTTCCGTGTATTTGGCGCATTTGCCCGATATTATGGGCGGGTGCTTTCGAGGGAGACGGCGTGAGAGTTTTGGTGGTCGAGGACAATGCAGCGATGCGCGACCTGATTGCGGAGCACCTGACCGCGCGCGGGTTCGCGGTCGATGCGGTCGAGCGTGCCGATGAAGCCGAGGCGGCGATTCGCACCGCCCGGCACGATGTCGTCGTGCTCGATCTAGGACTGCCCGATGCCGATGGGCAGGATGTGTTGCGTGATGTCCGCACCTGGTCGAGAGGCCGTCTTCCCGTCATTATTGTCACGGCACGCGATGCGCTCGGCGACAGGCTTGAAGCGTTCGAGGGCGGTGCCGATGATTTCGTGCTCAAGCCGTTCGATCTGTTGGAACTGGAGGCGCGGATCCGCGCTGTGTTGCGCCGGCCTGGGGTTCGTGCGGACGAATTGCTCGCGTTCGGGGATATTGCGCTTGAACGCTCCTCACGCTCGATAACCGTTGCGGGTCACGCGCTGCGGGTCTCGCGCCGGGAAATTGACCTGCTCGAAGAACTTCTTGCTGCGGTAGGAAGGACGGTTGTGCGTGACGTGCTGGGCGATCGACTCTACGCGCTTAACGAACCCGTCACCCCGAACGCAATAGAGGCGGCGGTCTCGAGGCTGCGACGCTCGCTGCGCGACGCGTGCTCAACCGTCACGATCGAAACGATGCGGGGAATCGGCTATAGGCTTGTCGCGGGAGCGGGGCTCTGAACGCCGCGATCAGCCTGCGCAGGCGGCTGCAAGTCGCGTTGCTGAGCTTGTTCGCGCTCGGTATCATCGCGGCGAGCAGTTATTTCTACTTCGATACGCACGGCACTTATGAGACTGTGCGCGCGCGCACCCTTCAACAGCAAGCCCGCGAATTGCTGGCGGCTGGGCCACCCTCCCTTGACGGAAAGCTACGCGCCAAGGTGCCTCTAGGGTGGGCAGATGACTATGCGACGCCGGGAAGCGGTTTTCAGTTTACCTACTATGACGCTGGCGGTCGTGTGGTCGCCACCTCGGCGAACCTGAGCAACCGTCTTCCGATTCCGCTGACCGACGCGCCCAACGCGGGCGAACTGTTCGGGCGCGTGCATTTTGTGGGGCCAAAAGCGGTGCCGTCGCTCACGGCTCGGGTGCCGGGGGCCAACATGCTCCTTACGGTCTCGCGGGCCGATCCGGACGCGGAAGCGCTGGCCGAAAGTCTTTTCGAGGAGCGTGTGGAGCCAATCTATGTCGCGTTGCCATTCGGCGTCACCGCGCTCATTCTGGCGATGGCGATCATAGGATGGTCGCTGCGCCCGCTGGATCGCGCTTCTCGCGAAGCGGCGCGGGTTGGCCCGAGTGAACTCACCCACCGGATCGCCACGGAGGGCTTGCCGATCGAGATTCGGCCGCTCGTAGACTCGTTCAATTCGGCCCTGGATCGCCTCGCGACCGCTTACGAGACGGAGCGGCGGCTGACGGCTGACGCTGCCCACGAACTGCGGACTCCAATCTCGATTCTGAGTCTCAGGTTGCAGCGGGCCAAGTTGGACGGTGGGGAGGTGCCTTGGCCGATAATCGAGGAGGATGTTGGCCGACTGACTAGAATGGTATCGCGCCTTCTCGACCTTGCGCGTCGCGAAAGCGGAGAAGCGTCAGACGCGGGCCGCGAGCGCGTCGACCTCTGCCGGATCGTCCGAGCCGCCGCTGCGTCCTTAATTCCGATCGCCGAAGCTCGGGGTCGGGTTATCACAGTCGAAACGCCAGATGATCCGGTATGGGTCTGCGGGGTCTCCACCGAACTTACCGAAATGGTCGTCAACCTGATCGAAAACGCGATCATTCATGGAAGCGGCGTTGTCACTGTCGGGATCGCGCCCTCTCTAGACGGGAGTGAGGTAGTGAAACTCGTCGTCGCCGATGAAGGTGCGGGCGTTCCCCCGGAGCTGCGCGATGTCGTATTTGACCGATTTCGTAAAGGAAGCGAGCGAGCATCTGGCTCCGGTCTTGGGTTGGCGATTGTCAGAAAGATTGCTGAAGCGCACGACGGCAGGGTCGAGTGCGTTCCCGCAAAAAACGGAGAGTTTGAAGTCTCCCTGCCATGTGCGCCTCAGCGCATATTTTGAAGCGTCGCGCTTCTTGTCCCGCACAGAAGCGCTGGCGGCAAGGCGCGGCGGTGGGGAGCGGCGTTCGTCGCCGTCCTGCGCCCCTATAGTAGTATGAACCGCGAAATATATTCGTTATGTTTATCCTGCGAGGGGCGCCAACTACCGCCGTTTGCCGCCGCCTGCTCTGCAGCCACCGAACGGAGTACGACAGCGGAGTGTCGACGGCGTTTCCCTGCGGCGAGAGCATTCGGATCCCCGGGGTGAGACCGTTTAGCGCCTCAAATGTAGTCGTTTGCGCCTATGATCTGCGGCCTCAAAAGCCGCCAGAACCTGGCGAACGAGGGCTTCAGCTGTTATACTGGAGCGGCTTTAACTTCGTTTTCTCCGCGCCGCTTGCCAAGCCGTCAGACCGACCATGAATGGCAAGGCGGCGAGCAGAAGGCCGAAAACATCGATAATGCCGTCGCCGACCAGCATTAGGACGAGGCCGGCAAAGGTAATGACCGCGAGCAGGGTGGCGATGCGATAGGGTGTCATGCTGACGCTAGCTGCGCCGCAAGCCGGGTGCGGTGACGCTTCGTCCACCATAGCCAGGCACCGTTGCCTGTAATCCACAGCACCCCCCATGCATTGATGAGCCAGAACAGCTTCAATAACAGCCCCCCATAATCGCCAAAATGCAGCGGCTCCGACAGGGCCACGGCGGACAAATAGAGCGGCAACGGTCGGATCGCATGGACCCTGCCGGTTCCGGCGTTAACGGCGGCAATGTCGAACAGTCGATGATTGTACGGCTCGCGGCCATAGAGGATCACGGTGTAGTGTTGCGGCCCGGCATATTCGGCCCCGGGCAGGAAAGCGAAGCTGGCGCGCCGATCGGGCCGCGCGGCTGCAGCTGCGGCTATTGCGGTGTCGATCGGCACTGTACGGGCCATAGCCGGTGCGCCCGGTGCGACCGCCGTCATCGCCTTCAGTTCTGTAGCCTGCCAGAGCACCAGCAAAAGCGAGGCCACGGCGAGCAGCACGCCGGTTGCTGTCACTATCAGGGCCCAGCCGAGCGTAATGACGCCAAGGAAATTGTGCCAATCGAGCTGCACCACGCGCGCACCGCGCTCGCGCCTGATCGCGCCTAGCGCATGGCGCCGGACATGGGGGGCGTGGACCACGACCCCGGTGAGCAGTGCGACCAACGTTAGTAGCGCCACCAAGCCGCCGAACAAGCGACCAGGCAGGCCAGCGAACCATTCAGCATGAAGCTCAAGCAGAAAGCCGGTCACCGTTTCGCGAGGACTGCGCATGGGCGCTGCCTCGCCGGTCCACGCATTCACCTGCAAGGGAAGCGTATCGGCTGATCGGCCAGTTCCGAGCGGAGCCACCCCAAAGGCCACAATGCCTTCGGTGCGCTTGGCGAGATCGACATAGACCGCATGATGCCCTGCCGGCATCGCGCGATCAGCGAGCGACTGAAGCGGCAATGCGCCCGGATTCCCCGCGCGTGGCGCAGTCGGCGTCGCCACGAAGTCAGCGTCTATTTCGTCATGAAAGATCAGCACGCTCCCGCTGACGCACAGCAGCAGGAAAAACGGCGTTGCGATCAGGCCGGTCCAGCGGTGCAGCCACAAGGAGATGCGATACCAGCGGCGTTGGGTGAAGGAGGATTCGAGCGTCGTCATGCCGGCCTTTCTCTCAAAACCGGGCTTCGATGCCGGCACCGATACGGCGTGGTTCGCCCGGGGTGCCGAAGCCCGGCGTGTAGAGTTCTAGCCAGTAACGGCTGTCGGTCAGGTTGCGCGCGAACACATAAAGGCGGAATTGCCGCAGCTGCCAGCTCACCTGACTGTCGAGCACGAAACGTTCGTCGACCGGCAAGGTAGGCGTACCGCCCGGCGCGTTCGATCCGTCCCGGCTGTCATAGCCCGCCCCGTAGCGCGCCTGGCCGTCGAGCGTCACGGCAGGCAGGATCCGCCATTTGGCCGCTGCGCTGGCGGTGACGCCCGGCGCGCGCGCAAAGCTGCGCCCGACAATCGGCTCGCGTGCAGCAGTGAAGCGCAATATCTTCGTATCGAGCAGGCCGACCGCCCCGGTAAGCGTCAGCGTCTTGATTGGCTGCCAGTCGAGCTCCACTTCCGCACCCAGAGCGCGCGCGCGCTCCGCATTTCGGAATGCGGTGGCGATGTTGGTGCCGACGACTGTTAGCACGGGGCGTTGTGCATTGAAGTAGTCGGTGTAGAACAGATTAGCGCGATAGCCGAAGCGCTGGTCGGCACTGCGGCCGCGCATGAACAGCTCGTAATTCCAAAGCGTCTCGGCCTCGAACGGATTTTGCTCGCCGGTCAGGAAGCTGATGGTCGTGCCGCCGGGATTGAACCCGCGCTTGGCCAGCGCGCCAACCGTCACCCGATCCGACATCGCCCAGGCAATCGAACCGCTCGGCAGCCAGGCGTCAAAGCTGCGGACATAATTGACGTTGAACGGACCGAGGCTGCCCTGCCGGTTCTGGTGATCGCGCTGGTAACGCAGCCCCGCAGTGATAATCAGTGCTGATGCTGGGCGGGCGGTGACTTCAGCGAAATAACCCTGGCTGTCCTGCACGTCGCGGAACCGACCGACGCCCAGAAACACCGACAGGTCGATCCGCTCGGTCTGGCGCGCATCGAACAGATAGACGCCGGCATGGCCGCTGATCGGCGCACCGGCCTCGCCATAGCGCAGGATCATTTCCGCAGACCGCTCGGTCAGGTCGATGCGAGCGTCGCCCGTCCCGGCGATGGTCAGGCGCCGCACCGCGATGTCGGCATAGGTCAGGCGCGTGTCGAGCCGCCAGTTGCTGCCAAAATCGGCGCCGAGATCGAGGATGCCGGTGTCGCTCAGTACGTTCCAGCTAGCCCCGTTGACATCTGTATAGGCGAGATCGTCGAGCGAACCCTGCACCGCGCTCGACTGCGGGCCATAATGATCGACGTGGTTCCACGTCAGCCCGGCGGTAAGCCATGGCAACGCCGCGGGCGCCGCCTTCAACTTGGCGCGGACATTCAGTTGCCCGAACCGGTCGGGATCGAAGCCCAGGTCGGCGGCGGTCGCGGTGCGGCGAACCCAGTCATCGCCAGTGCGATAATCGACCGCGACACGGCCGGTAAGTTCGTCGCCGAGGATCGGCCCCGACAGCACGCCCGAACCCTGCAGCAGACCATAGTCGCCGCCCTGGAAGCGCAGCGCCGCCTCGGGCTTGGCGGAGGGATCGGCGGTCTGGATGAAGATCGCGCCGGCGATCGCATTGCGCCCCTGGCTGGTAGTCTGCGGCCCGCGGAACACCTCGACCCGCGCAACGTCCCACAGCGCGGTATTGCCATAGACGAACTCATTGAAACTAAGCGGCCGACCGTCGATGGACAGGGTGATCCTTGGCCGGGTGCCGCCTAAAAAGGCGTCCGCACTGGTCAACACCCCCGTCCCGCTATTGCCACGGATCGATGGTGCGCTCTCGCCTGCGCCCAACTGGACGTTGGGGATGAGTGCAAGCACGTCCTGTACACGGTTTGCGCCACCAATGCCGCGAATGGCTTGGTCGTCGAATACAACAACGCTCGCCGCGGTCTGGTCAACGGTCCGCACGGTGCGCTCACCGGTGACGATTATCTCGGTCTCATCTTCGGGTGCGGTCTGCGCCAGCGCGCCTTGCAGAGGCAGGACGGCGAATGCGGTCAGTGTGAAAACGAGGCCAGACTTCGGCATGCATGAACCTTTGTTGCGAACGGTTCTCAAATTACCGAGGATGTAAATGCGAGTCAATCGCAATAGGACACCATGAAGGGCGATGGGTCAGGCGTGTTTTATCCAGCCATCGCTTGAAGGCACGAGGAGCCACCATAGAGAACGGCGGCAATGTCGATCGTTAGATTTAAAAGCCGACAGACGGCAAGCGGCCCAGTTCCAGCCGTTTGGCTCTCGTAGGGGTCACCATCTTCAAGCGGGAATCGGCGGATTACCGCGATTTTCGACGATGAGGGCGAATTCACCTCCACATTTCGTCCCACAATTATTCCCGGCTTTGATGGAACGCGGTGGCATGCCTGGCGACTGCAATAGCGCCCTCGCCGAAATTTAGGTTGAATACACCACCCATCTAGGTCGGCTATTGGGCCGAATGCAGACTGGCGGCTTTTAAAGACCAGATTGTGCGAAGCGGACATTGACGTCGCTCCGCGGAGCCGAGCGTCGACGCAGCTCGCAAGCAGACGATTGTTCAGAAATGAGCATGGTGTAGAGCAATATCGTCAGCGTTCGCTTATAGGCGGTGGTGCGCCGGGGTGAGCTGAGGTCGACGCAGCGGCGCTCTGCCACCCTCCGCCGAGCGCCTTCTGAGCGCTAATAGCGCTGGTGATAGAAGCGGCCTCTGCCTGCGCAAGCCGGTCGTCAAGCGCCGAAACTTGCCGCTGGACGTCAAGCACCTCCGTCAGGCTGGCTTCTCCTGCGCGATAACGCAAGCGGGCGAGATCGAGAGTCCGCCCGAGCCTCGTCCGAGCGACTTGGAGGCTTGCGACCCGGGCGCGCGATTCCCGATAGCGCAGCAGCGCCGTTTCGACGTCGGCGAGCGCACGGGTGATCGTCTGGTTGTACGTCGCCAGACTCTCGTCGAGCAGCGCCTGCTGGCGCCGCACCCCGGCGCGCCTGCGCCCGCCATCGAAGATCGGAAGCGAGAAACCCGGCACCAGCGACCCGTAGCGGCTGGCGCTTTCGACCAGGCTGCCGATGCTCAGCGCCTCCAGACCCAAGGTGCCGGTCAGCGAGAAACGCGGATACAGGTCGGCGGTCGCAACCCCGATATCGGCGGTCGCGGCGGCGAGTTCGCGCTCGGCCCGGCGGATGTCGGGCCGCCGGCGCAGCAGGTCGGAGGGTAGGCCCGCCGCAACGTCGGGCGCGCGCAGCGCTACAGCGGGGGCACCAGCCACCACAGCTTCGGCGCTACCCGGCTGGGCCCCTAGAAGCACGTCAAGACGATACAGCGCCGACTTGGCATCGGCATTGAGCAGCGGCAGCGCCGCGGCGCCTTCCTCGGCGATGCTTTCGACCCGCTCGAGCTCGGATTGCGCTTCCTCGCCAGCGCGGACCAAACGGCCGGTCAGGTCCGCCGTCTGGTGAGCGGCCGCCAACGTTTGGTTCGCCACGTGGATGCGCTGCTCGGCCGCGCGATAGTCGGCATAGGCGCTGGCGACGTCACCGGCCACGCGCACCAGCGTGTCGTTGCGCGTCTCAACGGCCGAACTGACGCGCGCTTCCGCCGCCTCAACTTGCCTTCGGTTGCGGCCAAACAGATCCAACTCCCAGCTCGCATCAAACCCAGCCCGATATACGGTATAGTCGAGATCGGGCTGGATCAGGTTGGTCGGAATATTGGCGAGCTGCTCGCCGTTGCGGCTGAGCCGCCGAAGCGTCGTTGACCCTTGGGCATTCAATTCCGGCAACCGGCCGCCCCGCGCTTCGTCGGCGCGTGCACGTGCCTGGCGGATGCGCGCCTCTGCTATTGCCACGTCACCATTCGCCGCGAGCGCGCGATCAATCAGCGCAACGAGCGTCGGGTCGCCATAGGCCTCCCACCAGCGATCGGGGGTCGTCGCTCCCGATGCGCCCGCCTCGCGGAAAGCGAGCGGGGTCGACGCGGCAGGAGGCCTGTAGTTCGGTCCGACCGCACAGGCCGAGAGCATGGCGGCGAACAGCGCCGCGGGCACAGATCTCTTCACGCAGTTCCTCTCCGAAAGATCACATATGAGGTGCCAAGGGTTGCGACCGCGATCACGGCGATTGGCCACAGGCTCGGCCAAAGCGCGGCGAACCCGCTGCCCTTCAGGAAAACGCCTTTGACGATGACGATGAAGTGGCGGAGCGGGTCGATCCAGCTCACCCATTGTAGCCAGAGCGGCATGTTCGCGACCGGCGCGATAAAGCCGGACAACAGGATCGCCGGCATCATGAAGGTGAAAACGCCGAGGAAGGCCTGCTGCTGTGTCGCGGAGATCGCCGATATGAACAAGCCGAACCCGCACAGCGCAAGCGCGTAGAGCAGCATGCCCGCGTACAGGACGATGAGCGAGCCTGTGAACGGAACCCCGAACGCCACGATTGCAATCAGCGTAATGGCGGTCGCCTGCACGCAGGCGATCATCACGGCCGGTATCGTCTTGCCGATCATGATCATGGCGGGCGAAAGCGGCGAGACGAGAACCTGGTCAAGCGTTCCCTGCTCGCGTTCGCGCGCGACCGACAACGCTGTTGTGATAAGCGCTCCGATCGTCGTCATGATTGCGACCATCGAGGTGACAATCGACCAGCGCCCCTCAAGGTTGGGATTATACCAGTTACGAACGACCACCTGCGCCCGGCCTTCGCCCCACGCACGTCGCGAGGGTGACGCGATCTTCGCACCGTATTCCTGAATGATGCGGTCGACGTAGCCCTGGGCAAGCTGGGCGCTATTCGATCGGCGGCCATCGCCGATCACCTGAACCGACGCGGTTTCGCCTCGCACGATATCGCGCGAGAAGGTCGGCTGGAAGCGGAGCGCCAGCAGCACGCGCTGGCCGTCAACGAGGCGGCGAAGCTCTCCCTCGCTCGTCACCTGACGGACCTCACCGAAAGCGTCCGCGGCTGCGAGCCGCTGCACGATTTCGGTGGCAGCCTTGCCGCTGTCTTCGTTCAGCACGGCGACTGAGGCGTTACGCACATCTAGGGTGGCGGCGAACGGGAAGAGCACGGTTTGCAGGATCACCGGCATGATGAGTAGCCGGAGCGCCGCAGGATCGCGCGTGATCGCCTGCAGTTCTTTGACGATGAGTGTGCGGAGCCGGTTCCACATTAGTCGCCCCTCCTCAATCCAGCGTCCGCTTGGTCTTGATGGCGGTCAGCGTCAGGAACACCGCGGCAATCAGCCCCAGGGCGAGTGCGTTCAGCCAGAAAAGACTGCCGGCTCGGTTCGACTGGAACAGCGTCTGAAGGATTGTAACGAAGTAGCGTCCGGGCAGGATCGACGCGATCACCTGCACGGGTTTTGGCATGCTACCGATCTCGTAAACGAAACCCGATAGCATCATCACCGGCAGGAAGGCGGCATTTAGCGCTGCCTGTGCTGCGTTGAACTGGCTGCGGATCGCTGTCGATAGTAGGAGTCCGAGTCCAAGCGCGGTTCCGAGAAACAGCGCTGTCGCAAGAAACAGCAACAGGATCGAGCCGCGGAAGGGCACGCCTAGCACCAGTGTCGAGATCGTCAGGCAGATCGCCATCGAGACGAGGCCGAGCCCGAAGTAGGGGATGATCTTGGTGAGGAGCAGTTCGACACGCGTAATCGGGGTCGATAGCAGCGCCTCCATCGTTCCACGCTCCCACTCCCGCGCGACAACGAGTGAGGTGAGCAGCGCGCCTACGACGGTCATCACCACCGCGATGGAGCCGGGCACCAGCGAGTTGCGGCTAACCGTTGCCGGGTTGAACCAGTAGCGCGCGTCCGTTGTCAGGCCGCTGTTCTCTGACACCCCGTCCCGAGCGGCACGTTGCTGGCGCCAGACCGCAACCGCGCCGGAGACATAGGCGCTGACAAAGGCTGCGGTATTCGGGTCGGTGCCGTCCGTGACCGCCTGAACGTCGCCGGTCTGGCCCCGCGCCACTGCGCGCGAGAAGCCATCGGGCACCACCACAAACCCGCCGACGTCACCGCGATCAAGGCGCTGCGCAGCGCCGGTGCGATTACCCAGATACGTTATCTTGAGGTAAGGCGAACCTGCGATCGCGGCGACCACATCCTGTGCCGCCGCGCCGCTATCCTCCACCACAACCGCAATACGCGTCGTTCCCGTGTCGAGATTGAGGCCATAGCCGAACAGAAATAGCATCAGCAGCGGCATCAGCCCAGCGATCAGCAGACTCGAAGGATCGCGCAGGGTCTGCACCGTTTCCTTGCGGACCAGCGCGATCAGCCTGCGTCGCGATACTTTGCTGGCAAGGCCCGCGGGCGAGGACGCACCGGCGCTCACGCGACCTGCCTCTGCTCGCCATCAGCTCGATTGGCACGCTCGACCAGTTCGATGAATGCGTCTTCCATCGAGGGATCGTCATTGTCGTCCGTCGCGGCGTCTGCTCGGAGGTCGTCGGGCGGTCCGCTCGCGATCAATTTGCCACGGTAGACCAGGCCGATGCGATCGCAATACTCAGCTTCGTCCATGAAGTGGGTCGTGACCATCACGGTCACGCCCTTCTCGACCACGCCATTGATGTGCGTCCAGAACTCGCGCCGAGTCAGCGGATCAACCCCGCTGGTCGGCTCGTCGAGAAACAGAACCGCCGGATCGTGCATGATCGCGCAGGCGAGCGCCAATCGCTGCTTGAAACCAAGCGGCAGCGCATCAGGCGACATTTTGAGAAAGGGCTTCAGTGCGAACGCATCGATCATGGCGTCGATGCGCTCGCGGCGATGCCGCCCCTCCAATCCGTAAATGCCGGCGAAGAACTCCATGTTCTGCCGGACCGACAATGTGCCGTAGAGCGAGAACTTCTGCGCCATGTAGCCGAGCCGCTGCCGCGCCTCACCGGGCGAGCGCTTCAGGCTGTAGCCCAAGACCTTGGCTTCACCCTCGGTCGCCACGAGCAGGCCGCACAGCATCTTGAACGTGGTCGATTTACCTGCGCCGTTAGGGCCGAGCAGCCCGTAGATCTCGCCGCGCTTCACCTCGAAGCTCACATCGTCGGTTGCGGCAAAGTCTCCAAAGCGCTTCGTTAGGTGCTTGGCCTCGATCACGACGTCGCCGGCACGTCCGTCGTCGCGCTCGCCGGCGTCCTTTAGGAGCCGGGCAACGACGGACTCGCCCCCCGGCCCGCCGCCGAGAAGGTCAATGACCGCGTCCTCGAGCCGCGGCTTGACTTCGTCGAGGCTTGCCTCGCTGCCGACGTCGATCTTTTCCAGATCAAGAGAATCGTCCTTGTCCTTGAGAACGACACGAACGGCGCGTCCCTGGATTACGCCGTCGACCACCTCTGGCTGTCCGAGGGCGTGCTTCAGCACTTCTCGGCGATTGCCCTCGATGTTGCGGATCAGCCGGCTGCGCCCCTGCATCTTGTCGGCGAGTGCATCAGGGCTGCCGCAGAACAGCGGTTTGCCGTGATCTAGCAGGATCACATCAGGGCATCGTTCCGCCTCATCGAGGTAGGCGGTCGACCAGACAATCGTCTTCCCCTCGCCGGCCAGGTCGCCGACCATCTTCCACAGCTCGCGCCGGGAGATCGGATCAACGCCGACCGATGGCTCGTCAAGCAGCAGCACTTGCGGATCGCCTAGCAGCGTGCAGGCAAGTCCGAGCTTCTGCTTCATGCCGCCCGACAGCTTCCCCGCCCGGCGCCCGGTGAAGCGCTTCAGATCGGTGAAGTCGAGCATGCGCTCGAACGTCTCGTCGCGCGACGCCGGGTCGACGCCCCGCAGGTCGGCATAGAGCGTCAGGTTCTCAAGGACGGTCAGGTCTTCGTACAGCCCGAACCGCTGGGGCATGTAGCCGAGGCGCCGACGGAGCGTGTCGCCCTGCGCGGTCGGGTCGAGCCCATCGACGCTGAGCTTGCCGCAGCTCGGCGCAAGCAGCCCGGCGATCATCCGGATGAGTGTCGTCTTGCCCGCCCCGTCCGGCCCGACCAGTCCGGTGATGACGCCGGCCCTGATCGATGCCGACAGGCCGTCGATCGCGATCACCCGATCGCCGCCGCTGCCGAAGCAGCGGACCAAATCCTCGAAGCGGATCGCGTCCTGCCGGTCGGCCATCAGGCTCAATCCCTGACGGCGCGTGCGCCGCTCGCGAGCTGCACCGTGATCGGCATGCCCTGGCGCAGGCGCGAGTCTGGATCGAGCACGACGACGCGGGCGCGGTAGACGAGGCCGGTGCGCAGTTCTTCCGTCTCGACCGTTTTGGGCGTGAATTCGGCCGTGGGCGAGACATAGCCCACCTTACCGCGATAGACCCTGCCGGGTGCAGCGTCCGTCGTGATGGCGACGATCGTGCCGGGCGCGACCAGCCCGAGATTCGGCCCGTCGACGAACACGCGCGCCCAGACCGGGCGCGCCAGTGCTTCGGTGAAGGCGGTGGTCCCGGCCGCGACGTTCGCGCCCTTCTCCACGGCGCGGGTCAGGATCGTGCCGTCCGAGGGCGCGCGAAGGATCGTATCGCCCACGCGAAGACGGATCCGGTCGGCCGATGCGCGGGCGCGATCGACGTTGCTGGCGGCCTGATCGATCTCCTGCCGGCGGGTTCCGGCGCGCTGCTCGGCAAGTGCCTGGGCGGCACCCCGAAGCCGCGCGCCCGCCTCATCGCGATGGTGGACGGCATCCTCCCAGCGCCGGTCGGCGATCGCGCCGGTGCCGCGCAGCGTCGCCAAGCGGCCGACGTCGGCGTCGGCATTGGCCAGCGCCGCCCGGCGCTCGGCGACGGTCGCCTCGGCCTGGGCGATGTCCTCGCGGCGGTTCCCAGCGCGCAGCAGGTCGAGCTGCGCGCGCTGGGCGGCGATGTTGGCCTGCGCCTCGGCAAGCTCGGTCTGCAGCGGCTCGGCGTCGAGCTTGGCGACGACCTGCCCGGCCCGCACCGCGTCGCCTTCGTCGACGAGGACTTCGGCGACACGGCCGTCCACGCGGAAGGAGAGATCGACCTCGCGGATGTCGATATTGCCGTAGAGCTTCAGCGGTTCTTCGCCGGACCCGCGCGTGAGCAGCCAGGCCGCGACTGCAGCAACGGCCAGCACCACTGCAACGATCACCAACCGCTTCCTGCCCGCCATAGACCTATCCCTGACTGACTCGTCGGTCATTATCTACGCTTGCCTCTTGCTGACTGGCAAGTCAGAAAATGGCGGATGAGCGAGTCAGACCAGTCCGGCCGGCGTCGGCGCCGAAACGAAGCCCGGCCGAGCGAGATCGTGGCGGCGGCGCTGACGGTGTTTTCGGAGCGCGGTTTCGCGGCCGCGCGACTCGACGATGTCGCGGAGCGGGCCGGCATCGCGAAAGGGACGATCTATCTCTATTTCGCGACCAAGGAGGAGCTGTTCGAGGCGGTGGTCCGCGAAGCCATCTCACCGGTGCTCGATCGGATGAGTGGCGCGTTGGCGCTGCCTGACATCAGCTGCAGAGAGCTTGTCGAGCACATAATCCGTACGATGTACGCTCAAATTGTTGCCACTGAACGACGCGAGATCCTGAGATTACTTGTCGCGGAGGCCAAGCGCTTTCCAAATCTTGTGAGCTTCTATCATCGGGAGGTGATCAGTCGAGGCAAGGCGATCGCAAGCGAGATACTTCGTCGGGGCGTTGCCAGCGGCGAGTTTCGCGATGGACCAGCCTCGCGCACTCCCGAGGTGGTCATCGGCCCCGCGATCCTGGCAGCCGTATGGAAGCTAGTGTTTGAGGCGATCGAGCCGATGGACCTCGAAGAAATGATGATAGCACACCTTGATCTGGTGTTTGGCGGCCTTGCAAAGAAAGGTGTTTGATCGACCTGATGCCGAACTCCCTACATGGGTTTTTTCGGGCACTCGCACGTTGCCTGCACGGCTCGGTCGTTTTGTTGCCACCCGCCGACCGGAACTGAGCCGGGAGCGGAATGGCAGGTTCAGGATTTTATCAAGCGGGAAGCGGACGATCATTTCGTCGTCGTTCCATGTCACGCGAGCCCAGTGCCTGCCATCCGCGTTCGCTTGCTGCCAGAGGAGACCTTGCAGCGATTGATGTAACAGCGCGCTTGGTCGAGCAAGCCATTGGCTCTTTGGTGATCTATGGTCTGACGACTGAGCTCACCACTTGAAGCCCGCTTCTACCCCGATCACACGCGGTGTTGAATAGCGGTTGATCGTCGTATCCCGTGCCACGCGATAGACCTGGTCGGTGGCGTTGTTGGCGAATAGCGTGAGCGTGAATGGCCCTTTTTCCACACCAAGCCGGAGATTGACGAGCGCATAATCGTCGAGCTTGACCGAATTGACGCGCAATTCCTGCAGGCCGCCGAACTGGGCAGACAGGAGCGCATTCGCGACAATCGTCGACCCGCCGACAAAGCCGTGCCGGAAGTTGAGGTTCACCGAGGCCAGAAAGTCCGGCACCTGCGGGAGGCGGAACCCGCTGAAACGGCCGCTGGTCACTTCCCCATGCTGATAGGAGCCGCTCAGCGCAAAGCGGAACTGGCCGTTTGCGACCGGTAGAACCTTGGATAGCTCTGCCTCGACGCCATAGGAGCGCGCATTGCCCGCATTGGTGAGGAAGCTGGTTGCGGCAACCGGGCAGGCCGGGTTGGTGACCGCGCACCCATTGTCAGTCTGCGCAATCAGGTTCGACACATCGGTGTAATAAGCGGCCGCAGCGAAGAAGAGCCCCGCCGCCGGTGCGCCGCGTGCCCCAATCTCGTAGCTAGTCGAGTTTTCATTGCCGAACGCGGCCTGGATTGGGGTCGGCTGACGCGGATCGCCGAGGTTGGTGTTGAAGCCGCCCGCGCGGTAGCTGGTGCCGACCTTGGCGTAGACCAGTGCGCCACCGTCGATCTTGTACGATCCGGTCACGTTGTAGGAGACATTATCGGGCTTGATGCGGACATCCACGACGCGCGCCGCGCCGCCCACCGCTGCGCCCGTCCCCAGGTCGAAGAGGCGCGCTGAAAGGGCACGGTCATCCTTGGTGTACCGCAGTTCACCCGTGATGTTGAGGTGCGACGTGACGTCGAGCCCGAGCAACCCGTAGGCGGCATAGCTCTTATAGTCGAGGCTGGCCGGCGCACGCGTCCCGGTCGATGGATTGGCGGGGGTAACCGTTCTGACAGTTGAAACCTGATAATTGCTTTTGAGGATCAGCACGTCGCCGCCGACCAGGAACGTGAGACGGCCATCGAGCGCCTTGCCGCCGAGGTGCAGATCCTGGTTGAAGCTCGTCGTCCGGTCGATGACATAGGACGCGGCACCCGTGTCCAGCGCCACCGTCACGCGGCCGGCCGCTCGCGCAGCGGCGAGGCCGGCCGCGTCGATGCCATCATTATCGAGATCATATTGCGATTTGCGGATGCGGTAATGCGTGGTCGAAGACAGCGTCAGGCCCCCGCCCAGATCGAGCGTGCCGAAGCCTTGATAGGTGTTCACATCCTGCGTCGCGCGCGGCGGGGTGCTCCAGCCATAGCTGAATTGCGGCTGGATATAGCCACCGGGAAAGCCCGGCGTGCCCGGCTGGATCGCGATCTGATAATAGACGTCAGGCGTCGTCAGGCGCTGGAGTTCAGCGAGCACGGTATAGTCGATCCGGCCGGTTTTGAGGCGCAGCTGAGCCCGCAGGCCATAGCCAAATTGCTGGTCGAAATAGACGTTGTTGTTGGGGTTGTAGAAGAACCCGCGCTTCTGATCGATCCCGTCGCCGCTAACGCGCAGCGCCAGCACGTCGCTCAGCTTCAGGTTGATGGCGCCTTGCCCTTGCTTGCCGCGCGTTTCGAAATCATAGCGGGCGGTGATGAAGCCCGAATTGTTGAATTCCGGCCGCGCCGAGACGATATTGACGGCACCGCCGACCGCATTTCGGCCATAGAGCGCACCCTGCGTCCCTCGCAGCACTTCAACCCGACCAATATCGAGGAGATCGAGCCGGGTGAAGTTGCGCCCGCCAATGCCGCCGCCGCCGACATAGGCGCCGTCGCGGTACAGGCCGATGCTTGGGTCGCCGTTGGTCGCGCGCGCTGTCGACGAGGCGCGGATCGAGATTTCCGACGTGATCGACGAGTTGAGATTGTTGAACCGCACGCTCGGCTGGTCGGCAAGCAGTTGCTGGACGTCGGTCGCGCCGCCGCGATCGCGCAGGCCCTTGGCATCTATTACCGACACCGCAGTCGGCACATCGGCCAGCTTCTCGTCGCGACGGCGCGCGGTGACGACAATGTCGCCCTGGCTCTGCTGGACGTCTTCGGTGGCTGCCGACGCCGTTTGCGCAAATGCCGCATCGGTCCAGAATATTGGTGTGAGGCCCGCAGCAGTGGCCAGCAGAATCGCGGTGCGCGTCATTTATTCCTCCCCGATTTCGGCTTCAACACCGAATTATCGATAATTTTGCAGGATCGAGATGGCCTTTGTCAAATAAATATGGCGCTGCTCCGCGTCGCTCGGGTGCGACGCGGTGCTTTTTGTGGCGATTAGCGGTGGGGTCAGGCGCTTTTGAGCAAAGCCTTGCACGCTTCGACCACGGGGGCGACGAGCGGTGCGGCGACGCAGCGCGCGTCGTCGGTTGCGACATGGTGAAAGCGGTGGGCACCGAAAATCCCGGCGACCCGGCCGTAGCCGGCGGCGAGGATGCCGGTCAGTTCACCCGCCGTCCCTGTGCCCGTCGGGTAGGGTATTTCCAGCCCCGGCTGCCCGGCAAATGCCGCCCGCGCGGTGGGCAGCAACGCCGGGCTGGTGACCAGAAAACGCTGGGGATCAGCGCTCGGGAGCGGCAGCAAGATGCCGCCCGGTAACTCTTGCCAGTCGCGCGCTGCGACATTGGCGCCAAGGTGCAGCCATAATGCGGTGTCGGCGGGGCGCGGCGGTAGTGCCGCCGCAAGCATTTTTTCGGCGCCCAGATATTCATATTCGTGACCCGAATTGCAGACAAACGCCAGGTCATGCTCGGGGAGCGCCACGGCCGCCCAGCGCGCCAGCGCCAGCCACGCGGTCACACCGGGACCGCGCTCTCCAGCGCAGGCAAACCAGCCCGATCGAGGCGTCGATGCGATCAGCCAGCGTCCTTTGCCGCGATCGATCCGGCCGATCAGGTTGAAGGCGGGGCGGGTGCCGCCCTGCCCGCCGATATGGAATGTCGCCTGTTTGCCGTTGGCTGCAGCGAGCAGCGCGGGACGGGCGAGCCGGGGAGCCATGATCGCCACCGGCTTCTTGTCGATCTTCGACACGGACGGCGTATTGAGCGCGATCGCTTCGCCGGTCGGACCGTTGGTTACGATCACGGCGGCGAGCGCGCCGCGCGACCAGGCCTGGGCGATCGTGTCGGCAATGGGTTTGGCAAGCGCCGTTGACCAGCGTTGCGCCGGCAGATCGAGCAGCGCGATCGCCCCGGCCAGCGGTGCCGCCGCGACCGAGACAGGATCGATTCGCACCAGCGGCCCGCTGAGCCCGACGTCCGGCGTCGGCACAACAAGTGCCTGAGGCAGCAGTTCGATTGTCGTCGCATCGACATGCAGCTGTGCGGCGGCAGCCCTGAAGAACGGCACGTCGAAGACCTGCCGAGCGACAGTATAGCCTGCCGCGCGCAGTTCGTGCTCGATCCAATCGCCCGTCGCGATATCGCCGGTGCCACCCGATGCCTTGATGCCGAACCCTACATAGCGGTCTAGGTCGGCAGCGATCGGGTTATCGAGCGGGGGCGCTGTCGCGATTGCGGCCCGAAGCTCTGTCGCGCCAGCAAGCGCCATGCCGGAGGCCGCCATTAGATCACGGCGCGTTATGCCGGTCATTGCCTCAATCCTTGCGTGCGCGCTTGGCGGCCTTGCGCTGTGCCGCCAGATATTCGTCGAGCGGCGCGACATAACGTTGCTGCAAATGCCCCAGCAGCGCCCGGGCCGCGGCATCGGCGGCGTCGGGATCGCGGGCGACGATGTGCTTGCCCAGAATTTCGTAGAGCCGTGCCGATTCGCGTCCAGCATCCGGCGTGAAATAATCCTCGGCGACGACATGGTGCTGCCAGCGCGCGAACAGCGCGATGCGATCAAGCATGTCCATCGCCAGCATCCCGCCGCAGCGACGCGCGATAAAGGCGCCGATCCGGTTCGACATCGCGAGATGTTCAAAGGTGTTGGTGGTCTGGTGCACCAGCGCACGGTAGCGATCGAGCCGGCGCAGCAGTTCCTGCCCGTCTTCGTCGCTGATCGCGGTCGCCGCCAGGCGGCAGACGACGCCAAACATTGCCTTCCACAGTTCCAGCACTTCGATCGCGGCATGGCGATCGATGTCGATCACATGCGCGCCGCGCCACGGCACGACCTGGATGAAACCGATATGCGCGACATGCCGGAATGCCTCGCGCACCGGCGCGTGGCTGACACCGAACCGCTCGGCAATCTCACGCTCGCGGATCCACGATCCCGGCTTGATGCGCCACTCGACGATATCCTCGATCAACGCATCGGCGATCACACGATCCTGTGTCGGCGGATCGCGATCGGCAACGATGGCAGAGTCGGGGGCAGGGTCGGGTCCGGGCGGCATGTCGTCTGGCATCGTGTCGTGCAACCTCAAGTGCTGCAAGGGGCTAGCGCAGAAACGACATGTCATGCAATATTATCGATAATTATGAGGAGAGGTTGTGATGCTTCGTACCTATGCACTTGCCGCCATGGTAGTGGCGCTGGGCGGATTGACGGTTGCCGCTGCCCCAGCGACGAGCCGGGCACGACCGGACGCAGCCGACAACACCGCAATGTGCCAGGCAGCGGCGGCCTATTCGGAGGCGCATCGTGGTGTCGCGCTGCTCGTGCTCGATCATGGGCGGGTGGTGTGCGAGCGGTATCGCGGCGGTGATGCGCAGACTGCGCATGAACTGTGGTCGGGTACCAAGAGCTTTGTCGGGCTGATGGCGGCCGCCGCCGTTCAGGACGGGCTGCTGACGATCGACGAGTCCGCCGCCGATACGCTGACCGAATGGCGCAGCGATCCGGCCAAATACACCATCACGCTGCGCATGTTGCTGTCGATGGCGAGCGGCCATCCCAGCGCGATCGGCCGACCGCCGGGCTATGCCGATGCCGTGCGGATCCCGCTCACTGCTGTCCCCGGCACGCGCTTTCAATACGGCCCGACGCCGATCCAGCTGTTCGGGGAGATCATGCGCCGCAAGCTGGTCGCACATGGTCAGCCCGGCGACCCGCTCGCCTATCTGAAACGGCGCATCCTCGATCCGATCGGGATGCGGATCGGCGACTGGCGCACCGGTCCAGACGGCAATCCGCTGCTGCCCCAGGGTGCCGTGCTGGCGGCGCGGGAGTGGGCCAAGGTCGGCGAGTTCGTGCGCGGCGGCGGCAAGGCGCGCGGCAAGCAGATCGTCGATGCGGCAACCCTGGCCGACCTGTTCAAGCCGAGCCGCAACAACCCGACCTACGGGATGACCTGGTGGCTGCCGCATGCCGGCGGGGCGCCCGATGTGGTGACGGCCAGTACCGATATCGGTCGCCGTTCGGCCGAGCTACCCGAAGACCTTGTCGTTGCAGCCGGTGCGGGCGATCAGCGGCTTTATGTGATTCCGTCGCAGGGGTTGACGGTGGTACGGCAGGCGACGCTCGATGTCGCCGCAGCGCTCCGCGGGCAGCCATCCGGCTGGTCGGACGCGACGTTTCTGACCATGCTAGGCGCGACCCGCAGACCCGGAATAGCAAAGCCCAAGTCCTGAGCGCGATGTGATCCCCGGCCGCTGCGCCGGGGATCACTGCCCGCTTTGTATTATAAGGTGTCGCAGGTCGGCGGAAGCGCCTCCGTCGGGTTAGGATGGGCCAAGGCCACGCCAATCTCGCACTTGAGCCGCTGTTCCAGCGCAATGCTCGCCGCATCGCTTTCGAGCGGCGTATGCGCGGCGATCAGGCCGTAATAGCCGATCGTGCGATCAACCCAGCCAAGCCAGCCGAATGCCCCCGGCGACGAATTGATGCCGGTGTCGCAATTGCGCGGCACCGAGCCTTTGGCCGGCGCGCATTCGACGAAGGATCCCAGCGCATATTCCCATGGCTTGGCCGCGGTCGGCACGTAACCATGTGGAACGCCCAGCGTCTCGACCCGGGTAAAGCCGTCGACATCGCGAATGAACGTGGTGCCGAGAAATGCCTGGAGCAATTTCGAATAGTCCGCGATGGTCGATTCGCCACCGCCCGCTACCCACGGATTGGGTGGATCGCCACCCCCGATCGGGCCGGTCAGCACCCCGGTCGGTTCGGGCACAAACGCATAACGCGTCTGCGTCATGCCAAGCGGCGTCGCGACATAATCCTTGAACAGCTCGGTATAGGGCTTGCCTCCCGCGACGGCGAGCATCGCCGCCGCGATCTGGAGATGATGGGGGCCATAGGAAAACAAGGTGCCCGGATCGCTGTAGGAAAATGGCAAGCCCTTCGTTTCGGAGCCGGGGATCGCGCTATAATCGATCCGGGTCGAGTAGATCAGGCGCGCGCAACTTTGCAGCGTGAAGGCAAGCGGCACTTCAACGCACCCCCCAGCCGCCGGATTCGAATTGAACCCCGATTGCAGCGATAGCAGCTGCCGCAACGTCACCCGGCTGCGCGGATCGGCCGCGTCCTTGGTCCAGAAATCGAGATAATCCTGCGCGCGCGCGTCGAGGCTGATCTTGCCAGCCTCGACCATGCGCATGGCAACCGTGCCCACCAGCCATTTCGACGCCGAGGCCAGATCGGTCGGATTGGTGCCGACGGCATTGCCCTTGGTATAACGGTGAAGCTCGCCCTGCGCGGTGCCGACGGTCACGGTCATGTTCGCGGTGCTTCCAGCGGCGACAGCGGCATCGAAGCGTGACCAGTCGTAGCGCGCCGTCGGATCGGGAATAGCGGCGGCCGTCGCCTGCGGGGGCGATGGAGCGATCGGCGAAGGCATCGCCGCGCTCACGACTTGGATTGAACCACCATTTGGTATCGTTGTCGGGTCTCCGTTAAGTGCGGCGAAGGCTGCCCCGGTGATTGCAATGCCGCTTGCAGCGACAATGGTTAAGGTGCGTTTGTTCATGCCCAAACTCTCCCATTTCCAGAATTATCGATAATTTCTGGTAGGAGGGGTTTTGCTCCTTCTGTTGCGAGATGCAAGCAAAACGTCGGCGCAATCGGTGGCCTACAGCTGCTGTTGCGATGCCGGTTCAAGCTGCCAACCGACCTTTGCTGGCAGTCGGTGGCTGCCGTTGCGACAACGGGCATAGGCAACGCCATTATTTTACGGGCGCCGACTTACGACTTGCTCGCAACCAGGTTCATTGAATTGAAAGGCCCGACCGACTCAGCGTCTGAGGAAGTGCTTGCCGGCCCGTAGCTACCATTCGGCTGGCAGTGTGCCCGGATGGCGGCTTTCGGGGCCAAGAGATTAGAGTCGGCTTTCCGCAATTGGGGCGCGAAGCCGCCGCAGAAATGAGCGGCCCGGCTGGTCTGCAGACGGGCCGCTGTGCATCAGATTTCGGTCCTTTCGGCGAGCAACAGCGCGTCTTCGATGTCTACGCCGAGATACCTGACCGTGTTCTCGATCTTAGTGTGCCCAAGGAGGATCTGAATGGCTCGGATATTACCGGTTGCGCGATAAATCATCGCCGCTTTGGTGCGCCTAAGCGAGTGAGTCCCGTATTCAGCGCAGCGCAGGCCGATCGCTGTTACCCACTCATCAACGAGCCGGGCATATTGCCGGGTACTCAAATGGCCCGAGCGATCGACTCGACTCGGGAATGCGTAATCATCAAGCGATCCGCCACGACGCTCCAGCCAGGCAAGCAAACTCACGCGAACGTCTGCCGTCAGCTCGAACTGCACGGGCCGCCGGGTCTTCTGCTGAATGACGATCGATCGGGTTCTGATCTCGGCTCCGGAGACGATATCCCCGATCTTGATTTTGACCAGATCGCAGCCACGCAGCTTACTATCGAGGGCGAGATCGAAAAGTGCCCGATCGCGAAGTCGCCCTTCACGATCAAGGAAGAAGCGAACAGCCCAGATCTGCTTCTGCGTAAGCGGTCGCTTGGTGCCGACCATCTTGCCAGCATTCCATGCAGGCCGGTTCTGTATGGCAGGGTCATGTTGGGAATGTCCCATTGTCCTTCTCCGCGGCCGTGATTGGCCGTGGAAATCCTCGCGCCGATGTCCTTCATCTCGGTTCCGACCCATGACGGCTGCTTGAGCGCACTGCAGCCCCCGCTACTTGGAACTTTCTTGAAAGCGCCGGTCCCGTTATCTCTCGCTGGCCCCGCGCGTGGGCCTCACATCGAACCGCAACGAAAATGCCGCGCCGCCATCCTCGGCATTGCGAGCAGACAATCCTACGCCCATCGCGTCGGCAAACCCTTTGGCGATGGCGAGGCCGAGGCCGCTACCGCCCTTCCGGTCCGACCCCGTACCCCGAACGAATTTTTGGAAGATCGCGTCCGCATCACCCGGCGGCAAACCGGGGCCTTGGTCTCGGACAACGAGATGTATGGCGTCGGGCGTCCGCCTTCCGATCAGGTCGATACGTCCGCCTTCCGCGCCGTGCACCGCTGCATTCGACAGCAGGTTGATGAGCACATGGTGGAGCAGCGCCGGATCGGCGCGAACGAGCGGCAAATCGGGAGGCACCTGGAGGTCGATCGGATGACCGGCGAGCACAGGCTTAAGGTCATGCACGGCGGCGGCGACCGCATCTGTAAGGTCGAGCGGCTCGGCGTGCACCTCGAGCGCGCCGGTATCGATTCGCACCATCTCGAGCAGATTGTCCAGAAAGCGACGCAATCGTGCGACTTCGCCACGCGCGGCGGCGATTTCGGTAATGTCAGGATGCGAAGCCCCGATGGCATCGATGGCGGCCATCACGGACGTCAACGGCGTGCGCAGATCATGGCCGATCGACGAGAGCAGCGCAGCGCGCAGCCGGTCACGCTCTTTCAGCACGCTGACTTCTCGGACCTGGTCCTCGAGCCTCAATCGCTCATGCGCCAGCGCCGCCTGACCCAATAGCGTCGCGAGCAACACGGCTCGATCGGCGGTCAGCGGCGGTCCCCCTACCGGGTTTGCGATGCCGACGACGGCAAGCACACCGAGGCTCGTCTTGAGCGGATGGAACTGCCAGTCGGACGAGACGAGCGTCGACGTGCCGATGCCCGCAGCTTCCCCCCGATCGAACGCCCAGTCGGCGGCGGCGCGGTCGAGCGGCGTGAACGGCGCGGCCGTGTCCGGGGCGGTCGCTCGCCGAACCATATCGCCATCGACCCGCGCGAGGACGATCACGGTGAGGCCAAGCAACCGTGCGATCTCCTCGGCGACCACCGCGCTGGTGCTCTGCCAGTCGGACGCGCGTGCCAGTGCCTGGCCGAACGCGGCGACGGCGGCATTCTCCTGCGCGCTCCGCGTACCGAGCGTCGCGCGGCGTCGCAGACGCCAGGAGAGGTTGCCCGTGAACAAGGCCACTCCGATGAGCACGAACTGCGTCAGCACGCTTTGCGGATCGGCGATGGTGAAGGTATAGAGCGGCGGCAGAAAGAAGAAATTATACGCCAGGCCCGCTGCAAAGGCGGCAAAGATACTGGGCCCGAGCGCCGTCCGAGCAGCGATGAGGACTACGGCAGGCAGGAACAGCAGATCGATGCCGCCCACCCCGATCAGCGGCTCGGCGACCTTGCCGAGTCCGACCGTAGCCGCGACCGCTAACGCGGCGAGCAGATAGTCGTGCCCGCTACCCCAGTTGGTGGTCGATATCCGCCGCCGCCCGGATGGCGCTGGCTGCCCCGCGGGGATAACATGGACGGCAAGTCCCGCGCTCTCGCTCAGCATTCGTTCAACCACAGAGCCATGCCACAGCTTGAACCACCGGCTGCGCGCCGATTTGCCAAGTACGAGCTGCGTTGCCCGCATCCCGTCGATCTGTGCGCGAAGGCCCTCGGCGACGCTCTCGGCAGGCACGCTGACTGCGGTCGCGCCCAAGCTGGCCGCGAGCGCGAGCGCGTCGGCGACCCGGCGTTTCTCGGCATCGCCAAATTGGGTGCTCCGCGGCGTCTCGATATGCACCGCCTGCCACGGCGCACGAAGCGCGTCGGCCAGGCGCTTGCCCGCCCGAACGATCGCGTCGCCGCCGGGGAGCTCGTTGACCGCCACGAGTACGCGCTCGCCGGCTGCGAAGCTGCCCGGTAGCGCCTGCGCGTCGAGATGGTCGAGCATCGCCCGGTCGACGCTCTGCGCCGCCCGCCTGAGCGCCATTTCGCGCAGCGCGGACAGATTGGCCTTGGAGAAGAAATGGCCGAGCGCCCGGCTCGCCTCGGCAGGGACATAGACCTTGCCCTCCTTCAGTCGCTCGATCAGCTCGTCGGGGGGCAGATCGACGATCTCGACTTCGGCGTCGTCGAACACGGCATCAGGCACCGTCTCGCGCACGCGCACCTTGGTAAAGCTCGCGACGACGTCGTTCAGGCTCTCGATATGCTGGACATTGAGCGTCGTGAACACGTCAATGCCGGCGGCGCGCAGCTCCTCGACATCCTGCCAGCGCTTCGGATGACGGTTGCCCTCGACATTGCTGTGGGCGAACTCGTCGACGAGCGCGAGCGCGGGGCGACGGGCGAGCACCGCATCGAGGTCCATCTCGGCCAGCGTATGGCCCTGATAGGCGATCGTCCGTCGCGGAATGACCTCGAACGGTGAGACAAGCGCTTGCGTCTCTGCCCGGCCATGCGTCTCGACGACCGCGACGACGACGTCGACACCGGCGCGCAGTCGCGCGGTGCCTTCCGACAGCATCTCGTAAGTCTTCCCGACCCCAGGAGCCGCGCCGAGGAAAATCTTGAGCCGCCCGCGCTGCTCGCGCTGGGCGAGGCGCAACAGGGCTTCGGGATCGGGGCGCGACGGGTCGGGCATCGATGGTGGTCTAGCGATCCGCCCTTGCTATCGTCCACGGTCGCCGTCGCAATGCTATGGAATCTTAATGCCGGTGCGGCGCATTTGCCCGCGAAACTTAATGCCGTGAAGGTCTAGCTCCCGATCCGCCGGCCCATGCGGGTGGGCGATGTGAGAGACCAAATCATGGCCGACTTTCTCTGGCTCGCCATTCTCGGCGGCCTTAGCCTGCTGACCTTCGCCTTCGTCCGCCTGTGCGACGAGGCTTGAGCGATGCCGCTTCCCCTCCTTCTCGCCGGGCTGACCGCGCTCGCGCTGCTCGTCTACCTCGTCGCCGTGCTGATCCGGCCCGAGCGCTTCTGAGGAATCGCACATGACCATTCAAGGCTGGGCGCTGATCGCGTTCTTCGTCGTCATTCTCGGCCTGCTGGCGAAGCCGGTCGGGCAATGGCTGTTCGCGCTGTACGAGGGGCGGCGAACCCCGCTGCATGTGGTGCTGGGGCCGGTCGAGAACGGCTTCTACAAGCTCGCCGGTATCGATCCGCACGAGGAGCAGGGCTGGCGGCGCTATGCGCTGCACCTAGTCCTGTTCAATCTCGCCATCCTGCTGTTCACCTACGCCGTGCTCCGGCTTCAGGGCGTTCTGCCGATGAACCCGCGCGGGCTGCCCGGGCTCGGCGCGGACGGCGCGATGAACACCGCGATCAGCTTCACCACCAACACCAATTGGCAATGGTATTCGGGCGAGGCGGCGCTCTCGAACCTGAGCCAGATGCTCGGCCTCACCATCCACAACTTCCTCAGCGCCGCGACCGGCATCGCCGTCGCCTTCGCGCTGTTCCGCGGCTTCGCTCGGCGAGAGGCGAAGGGCGTCGGCAATGTCTGGGCCGACATCACCCGCGTCACGCTTTATCTGCTGCTGCCGATTTCGGTCGTGTACGCGGTGTTCCTGGTCGCCAGCGGCGTGCCGCAAACGCTCGCAACCAGCATCGATGCGACAACGCTGGAAGGCGCGCGGCAGACGATCATCGTCGGGCCCGTCGCCAGCCAGGAAGCCATCAAGATGCTCGGCACCAACGGCGGCGGGTTCTTCAACGCCAATTCGGCGCACCCGTTCGAAAACCCGACGGCGCTGACCGATCTCGTCCAGATGCTGTCGATCTTCGTCATCGGCGTGGGCCTGACCTGGACGTTCGGCAAGGCGGTCGGCGACACACGCCAGGGCTGGGCAATTCTCGCCGCGATGGCGGTGCTGTTCCTGGCCGGCGCGACGGTTTGTTACTGGGCGGAGGCAGCCGGCAACCCGATCCTGCATCAGCTCGACGTGCCGGGTGGCAACATGGAGGGCAAGGAGGCCCGCTTCGGCATCGCCGCCTCGGCCCTGTTCGCGGTGGTGACGACGGCGGCCTCGTGCGGTGCGGTCAATGCGATGCATGACAGCTTCACCGCATTGGGCGGGCTGGTGCCGCTATTCAACATCCAGCTGGGCGAGATCGTAGTCGGCGGTGTCGGCGCGGGGATCTACGGCTTTCTGCTGTTCGCGATCCTCTCGGTGTTCGTCGCCGGGCTGATGGTCGGCCGCACCCCGGAATATGTCGGCAAGAAGATCGAGGCGCGCGAGGTCAAACTCGCCGTGCTCGCCATCGCGGTGCTGCCGCTGTGCATCCTGGGGCTGACAGCGGTAGCGAGCGTCACCGAGGCGGGGCTGGCCGGGCCGCTCAACAAGGGGCCGCACGGCTTCGCGGAGATTCTCTACGCATTCAGCTCGGCGACCGGCAATAATGGGTCGGCCTTTGCGGGCCTGTCCGCGGGCACGCCCTTCTATAACGGGCTGCTCGGCGTCGCGATGTGGCTGGGACGCTTCTTCGTGATCGTGCCCGCGCTCGCGATCGCCGGCAGCCTCGCCGCCAAGAAGCACACGCCCGCCGGGCCCGGCTCCTTCCCGACCACCGGGGGCCTGTGGGTCGGGCTGCTGGTCGGCGTGATCCTGATCCTCGGCGGTCTCACCTTCCTGCCCAGTCTCGCGCTCGGCCCGGTCGCCGATCACCTCGCGATGATCCGCGGGCAGCTTTTCTAAAGGGTGTCTCTTATGACGACCGCTCCAACCTCGATGTTTTCGGCGCAGCTCCTGCTGCCGGCGATCGGCGATGCGTTCCGCAAACTCGATCCGCGGCAGCTGGTGCGCAACCCAGTGATGTTCGTGACCGCCAGCGCCGCGCTGCTGCTTTCGGTGTTGCTGGTTATAGGTCACGAGCAGGTGCCGGCGGGGTTCCAGCTCCAATTGATCGTCTGGCTGTGGTTGACCGTGCTGTTCGGCACCTTCGCTGAGGCGCTTGCCGAGGGTCGCGGGCGCGCGCAAGCGGCCTCGCTCCGCGCGACCAAGGCCGATCTGCAGGCCAAACGGCTGGCCGGTGTCGGCGACACCTGGGGCCTCATTGGGGCGCAACGCCTGGAACGCGGAGATGTCGTCCTTGTCGAGACCGGTGACCTCATCCCCGCGGACGGCGAGGTGATCGAGGGCGTCGCCAGCGTCAACGAAGCGGCAATCACCGGCGAGAGCGCGCCGGTCATCCGCGAGGCGGGCGGCGACCGCTCCGCCGTGACGGCCGGAACGCGCGTGATTTCAGATCGGATCAAGGTGCGCGTGACGCAGGAGCCGGGGCAAGGCTTTCTCGACCGCATGATCGCGCTGGTCGAAGGCGCGGAGCGGCAGAAGACGCCGAACGAGATCGCGCTGACGATCCTGCTCGTCGGCCTCACCATCATCTTCCTGATCGCGGTCGGGACCATTCCGGCCTTCGCCTCCTACGCTGGTGGAACGGTGCCGGTGGCTTTGCTCTGCGCTCTGCTCATCACGCTCATCCCGACGACGATTGCGGCGCTGCTCTCGGCGATCGGCATTGCCGGCATGGACCGGCTGGTGCGGTTCAACGTGCTCGCCAAATCGGGTCGCGCGGTCGAAGCGGCGGGCGACATCGACGTGCTGCTGCTCGACAAGACCGGCACCATCACTATCGGCGACCGCGCGGCAAGCGCTTTCCGTCCGCTCGCCGGGGTCAGCGAGAACGAGCTCGCCGAGGCGGCGCTGTTCGCGAGCCTTGCCGACGAGACGCCGGAGGGTCGCTCGATCGTCGCGCTCGCTCGCGATCGGCACAGGCTGTCGGCGACGCTGCCGAGCGATGCCGAGGTTGTGCCATTCACGGCGCAGACGCGCAGCTCGGGTGTCCGAATCGGCGCTTCCATAGTGCTGAAGGGCGCGGTCGACTCGATCCTGAAGGCGCTCAAGCCCGACGTCGCGGGCGCGGCGGAACTTAAGCGGATCACCGACGATGTCGCCCGTGCCGGCCAGACGCCGCTCGCCGTGGTGGAGAACGGCCGCCTGCTCGGCGCGGTGGCGCTCAAGGACGTCGTCAAGGCCGGGGTGCGCGAGCGCTTCGCCGAACTCCGGCAAATGGGCATCCGCACGGTGATGATCACCGGCGACAACCCGCTCACCGCCGCCGCGATCGCCGCCGAGGCCGGAGTCGACGACTTTCTCGCCGAAGCGACGCCTGAGGACAAGCTCGCGCTCATCCGCCGAGAGCAGCAGGGTGGCAGGCTCGTGGCGATGTGTGGCGACGGCACCAACGACGCGCCCGCGCTCGCCCAGGCTGATGTCGGCGTCGCGATGAACACCGGCACCCAGGCGGCACGCGAGGCAGGCAACATGGTCGATCTCGACAGCGATCCGACCAAGCTCATCGAGATCGTGGGCCTCGGCAAGCAGTTGCTAATGACGCGCGGGGCGCTCACTACCTTCTCGGTCGCGAATGACGTCGCCAAATATTTCGCGATCATCCCGGCGATGTTCGTCGCGCTTTACCCGGCGCTCGGCGTGCTCAACGTTATGGGGCTGACCAGCCCGCGCTCGGCGATCCTGTCGGCGATCATCTTCAACGCCGTCATCATCCCGCTGCTCGTGCCGCTCGCGCTCAAGGGCGTCACCTACCGCCCGATGGCGGCGGGGCCGCTGCTCGCCCGCAACCTCGCCATCTACGGCCTCGGCGGCCTCGTCGCCCCGTTCATCGGCATCAAGCTGATCGATATCGTCGTCAGCGGCCTTCACCTCGCCTGAGGATTTTCGTCATGCTCCACGACATCCGCACCGCGCTGCGCCCCGCGCTCGTCCTCACCCTGCTGTTCGCGCTGCTGCTTGGGCTGGCCTATCCGCTCGCTTTGACCGGCATCGGCCAGGCACTGTTCCCCGCCCAAGCGAACGGAAGCCTGATCCGCGACGGCAACCGTGTGATCGGCTCGTCGCTGATCGGCCAGGCCTTCGCCAGCCCGCGCTACTTCCACGGGCGCCCGTCCGCAGCGGGCAAGGGCTACGACCCCACCGCCTCGTCGGGCTCCAATCTTGGGCCGGCAAGCAAGGTTCTAGCTTACCGCGTGCATGCTGATGTCGCCGCGCTCCAGTCCTCACCAGATTCATCCGTTCCCGCCGATCTGGTGACAACTTCCGCCTCGGGGCTCGACCCCCATATCAGCCCCGAGGCGGCTCTGTTTCAGGCGCCGCGAGTCGCGGCAGCACGGAGGATGCGAGTGGAACGGGTCCATGCGCTGATAGAGTCGCATACCGAGGTGCCGCTGCTGGGGTTCCTCGGCGAGCCGGTCGTCAACGTGCTTGAACTCAACCGCGCGCTCGACGCGGGCGAGGCACGTCCCTAGTTCCAGAGTGATGGGACAGGCGACGCGCATTTTGATTATCGAGGATGATGCGGCGATCCGACGTCTTGTCCGCGCCGCGCTCGTCCGTGGCGGCCATAACGTGACCGAAGCAGGCACCGCGCGCGAGGGGCTGTCGTCGCTCGCGATCGATAAGCCCGACGCCGTGTTGCTCGACCTCGGTTTGCCCGATCGTGACGGGCTCGAGCTCGTCCAATTGATCAAGAGCGCCGGCGCGGCGGCGCTGGTCGTTTCCGCCCGAAACGACACCACCGAAAAGGTCGCGGCGCTGGACCTTGGTGCCGACGACTACCTGACCAAGCCGTTCGATACCGAGGAACTGCTGGCACGGATACGGACCGCGCTCCGCCACCGCCTGTCCGCGAAGGTTGAGCGCGACCTCGTCGTCTCAGGCGATGTCGAGATCGATCTCGCGCATCGCCGGGTGCGTCGTGCAGGGGAAGAAATTCACCTGACGCCGAAGGAGTATGGCGTCGTCGCGCTGCTTGCCGCCCAGCCCGACCGCGTCGTGCCGCATGGCCGGCTGTTGCGCGAGGTCTGGGGACCGGCGCAGGAACGCCAGCTCGATTACATCCGGATCGTCGTACGCAACCTGCGGCAGAAGCTGGAGAAAGACCCAGCGAGGCCTGGACTGATCATCAATGAGCCAGGGGTAGGCTATCGACTGTGTCATACCGACATTCTCTAAAGCATATGAACGTCAGCTTTTGGGCGTTCAAGCTTAGTCGACGAACGACCGATTATAGGGCGTATTCTGTTGAAAAACTCTGCTTGCGAGCGGGTTAAGTCCCTGATTCAGTGATCC
>CAZWAL010000004.1:0-45784 GCA_964631905.1 uncultured Stakelama sp. | reverse complement strand
CCAACAAGCTGAAGGGGCCGATCCTGTGCCTCGTCGGCCCGCCGGGCGTCGGCAAAACCTCGCTTGGCAAGTCGATTGCCAAGGCGTGCGGGCGTGAATTTGTGCGCCAGTCGCTCGGCGGGGTGCGCGACGAAGCCGAAATCCGCGGCCATCGGCGCACCTATATCGGCTCGCTGCCGGGCAAGATCGTCACCAATTTGCGCAAGGCCGGTACGAGCAACCCGCTGTTCCTGCTCGACGAGATCGACAAGCTGGGCCAGGATTTCCGGGGCGATCCGGCATCGGCTTTGCTTGAAGTGCTCGATCCGGAACAGAATTCGAAGTTCCAGGATCATTATCTGGAAATCGATATCGATCTTTCAGACGTGATGTTCGTAACCACGGCCAACACCTTGAACTTACCACAACCTCTGCTCGACCGGATGGAGATCATCCGGCTGGAGGGCTATACAGAGGACGAGAAGGTCGAAATTGCCGAGCGGCACCTGATTGAAAAGCAGATCGAGGCCCATGGGCTGAAGGCCGGTGAGTTCGAGCTGACAAATGAAGGCCTGCGCGCGCTTATCCGCTATTATACGCGCGAAGCAGGAGTCCGCACGCTCGAGCGTGAAATCGCGCGCCTCGCACGCAAGGCGTTGCGGCGTATTTTGGAAGGCAAGATGGCGAGCGTCGTCATCACGGCGGAAAACCTTCACGAATATGCTGGCGTGCAGAAATACCGGTTCGGCATGGGCGAGGAGGAGCATCAGATCGGTGCTGTCACGGGCCTCGCCTGGACTGAAGTCGGCGGTGAACTGCTGACGATCGAAAGCGTCACAGTGCAGGGCAAGGGGCTGGTGCGCACCACGGGCAAGCTCGGCGATGTGATGAAGGAGTCGGTCGAGGCGGCCATGAGCTTCGTCAAGGCGCGCGCCCCGAGCTATGGCATCAAGCCAAGCATTTTCGCGCGAAAGGACATCCACGTCCACCTGCCCGAAGGTGCGGTGCCCAAGGATGGGCCGTCGGCCGGCATCGGGCTGGTGACGTCGATTGTCTCGACCCTGACGGGGGTGCCGGTGCGGCGCGATGTCGCGATGACTGGCGAGGTGACCTTGCGGGGGCGTGTGCTCCCGATTGGCGGGTTGAAGGAAAAACTGCTGGCGGCTTTGCGCGGCGGGATTACCACGGTGCTGATCCCGGAGGAGAATGAAAAGGATCTGGCGGAAATCCCGGCAAACATTCGTGAGGGGCTGAAAATCATCCCGATCCGTCATGTCGACGAAGCGTTGCGACTCGCCCTCACTGAACCATTGACCGCGATCGACTGGAGCGACGCCGATGAGCTCGCCGCTTTACCGCCCGTCGGCGTGCCTCCAGTTGGCGGTGAAGTGCACCATTGATGCGACGGACCGAAGCGATCGGGTGCATCCATTAAGAAGAACGGCCAATTCGTTACAGTTTCGCCTTTTTTGGCGAAATTGTGACGGATTTGTTTTGACAGCCGATGGCTGAAACGCCTTAAAAGAACGTTCGGCTACGCCGTGATCGATTTCAAATGACCAAGATCGCAATCGCAGAAACGGGGGTTCCCAGGAATGAACAAGCAAGAACTGATTGGTTCGGTCGCTGATGCGTCGGGCCTGAGCAAAGGTGACGCAAGCAAAGCCGTTGAGGCTGTCTTCGACGCAATTTCGGGTGCGCTGACCAAGGGCGACGAAGTCCGTCTGGTCGGGTTCGGCACTTTTTCGGTCAGCAAGCGCAAGGCATCGACCGGCCGCAATCCGCGCACCGGTGAGCCAATGACGATCAAGGCATCGTCACAGCCCAAGTTCAAGGCCGGGAAGGGCTTGAAGGACGCGGTCAACTGATTTCCGCTTTCGCTTGACCACTGGCCGGGGCTGGACAAGCATCGGTCGCATGCTAAAGGCACGGCTTGAGGGCGGCGGGTAACTGCCGCCCTTCCTGTTCCAGTCCCCAACGGGGCGCTTCGGATCGGGCGCGTAGCTCAGTGGTAGAGCACACCCTTCACACGGGTGGGGTCGCAGGTTCAATCCCTGCCGCGCCCACCATATCAAAGGCCTGCCGGGATGATCGTCCGGGCGGGCCTTTTGCTTGTGGTGCGGTTAAATTCGTTCATCATCGCCCGGTTGGTGCGGCTGAATAGGGTGGGTGATGATCAAGACCGGGATGATGACTGCTGCGGCATTGCTCGCAATGTCGCTGCTGCCGGTTGGTGCCGAGGCGCAGCGCGCGCCGGAAAACGCACCGGAGGATGTGCAAGCGACGTTGATCGTCCCGGATGCAGTGTTCGATGGCCGAGATGGCCTGGTGCACAAGGGCTGGCGGGTACTGGTGCGCGGCAATCGCATTATTGGCGTTGGACCCGATGTCGTTGCCCCTGCCGACGCCGATACGATGACGTTGCCCGGCACCACGCTATTGCCAGGCCTGATCGACGCGCATGTCCATTTGTTCCTGCACTCTTATAACGAGACATCGTGGAACGATCAGGTGTTGAAGGAGCCGCTGGCGCTGCGGACGTTGCGCGCGGGGGCGAACGCGCGGGCGACGTTGATGGCTGGTTTCACCACCGTGCGCGATCTGGGCACCGAGGGGGCGGGGTATGCCGATGTCGGTCTGAAAGCAGCGATCGCGCAAGGCATCATTGCTGGCCCACGGATGGTGATTGCAACGCGCGCGCTGGTTGCAACGGGTAGCTATGGCCCAAAGGGGTTCGAGCCCGGGGTCGATGTGCCGCAGGGGGCGGAAGAGGCGGACGGCGAGGCGCTCGTGCTCGCGGCGCGTCGTCAGATCGGGCGCGGCGCCGATGTCATCAAACTCTATGCCGATTACCGCTGGGGTGCAGGCGAACCCAGCCGCGTGACCTTTTCAATCGACGAGATGCGCGCGGTGGCGGATGCTGCCCATGACGCTGGCCGTACGGTGGTGGCACATGCCAGCACGCCGGAGGGGATGCGCCGCGCCACACTGGCAGGAGTCGATTCGATCGAACACGGCAATGACGGGACGGCAGAGGTGTTTGCGTTGATGAAGGCGCGCGGCGTGGCATTTTGCCCCACGCTGACGGCGACCGATGCAATCGAACGCTATCGTGGCTGGACCGGCAGTCAGCCTGTGCCCGAGGCGATCCTCGCCAAGCGGCGAAGCTTCGCGCTTGCGCTGAAAGCGGGGGTCCGGATGTGCGTTGGCGGTGATACCGGCGTCTACTCGCATGGGGAGAATAGCCGCGAGATGGTGCTGATGGTGGCTGGCGGGATGGGCACTGCCGCCGTTCTCATGGCAGCGACGTCTGGCAATGCCGCAATTCTGGGGATGAGCGACCGGATCGGCGCGATTGCGCCGGGGATGCTTGCCGATCTCGTGGCTGTTGCGGGAAATCCTGAACAGAAGATTGACGCAATTCGGGACGTTGTGATGGTCATGAAAGACGGTGTGGTCGCGAAGAGCCCGGTAAACCATTGATTTTCCACAATGGCTAAAATGCCACGACATAAATCCGTCATTTAATTGTCTCCCGATTGTCGCGGTAGAGGCATCGTCCCGTCATGTGCCCAGCCTACCGCCAGCATCGAGATCGGCAGGGGGAACAGCCGAGTCGATCGGGGCGCCAGCCCATTCTAGCAACCCGGAATAAACCGGATCGGAGATTTTATGGCCAGCTTCAAACGCGTTAGCCTCATCCTTTTGACCAGCTGCGCAAGCGCGGCCCTCGCTGGCTGCGACGGCGCCACCAGCGTCGCTTCGCCCGGCCCGGGCACCCTCGTCATCAGCACGCCAGCGCCGGCTGCACCGACCCCAACGCCGACCGCGACGCTCGCGCCGATCACGGCTGCGCAGTTCGCATCGACGGCTGGTGGTGGCGCAACCACGCCGATCACGGCTGACGAACAGCTCGCGCTCGTCAACGCTGGCACCAACAACACGCCCGGCGGCTTCGCGCCGCTGAACGGCATCCTGCCACAGGGTCCTGCTGCTGCGTCGGCCGGCTTCAACCCGACAACGCTGAACCCAACGGGTACGTCGTTCTTTGTCACCGCCAACTATCTGGGCGCGGTCAATGGCGCGGGCGACACCTCGTTCCAGGGCTGGACCTGCGACTCGACGGCGGCGAACTTCGGCGGCACGACGCAGCGCCTTTGCGTGGCACCGCCACCCGTCGGCACGGGCGGCGCAACTGCTGTCTGCCCAACCGGCACGACTGACGATGGTATTGTTCAAACCTTCCGCGTGTGTCGTATCCCTACGCTGATCACGGCTGACCTGACGCTGCCTCGCGTTCAAGGCGTTGTCTATCGCCTGCGCGGCCAGACTGAAGTCGGTGTCGATGCCGGTTCGACGAGCACGAGCACCGGCCCGACGCTGACGATCGCTGCTGGCGTTGTCATCGCGGCTGACTCGAGCGAGCCTTCAAACGACCTTCTGTTGGTCAACCGTGGCGCACGGATCAATGCCGTCGGCTCTGCTTCGGCGCCAATCATTTTCACGGCACAGCAGAACCTGGGCAACAACGGTGTATCCGACGTGTCGCAGGGCCTCTGGGGCGGTGTTATCCTTCTCGGCCGCGCACCGACGGGCGTTTGCCGCACCGGCACCGGGCCTAACGATGCCGGTGGCACGAGCACGACCTGCGAAAACCCGATCGAAGGCGTGACCGGTCGCAACTATGGTGGTCCAACCCTCAACGACAACAGCGGCACGCTGCAGTTCGTTCAGATCAACTTCACCGGCATCGCGATCAGCGAAGGCAACGAGTTGCAGGGTCTGACCCTCGGCGGCGTTGGCAACGGGACGACGATCAGCAACGTGCAGAGCCATAACTCGGCCGATGACGGCATCGAAATCTTCGGCGGCACCGTCAACCTGCGCTTCCTGGCGATCACCGGTGCCGACGATGACGGTTTCGATATCGACAACGGCTATCGCGGCCTGGCCCAGTTCCTGATCGCGGCACAGAAGAGCAGCGGCGCAACCGCTGACTCGTTCGCCACCGAAATCGACTCGAACGGTGCCGAAGATCTGTTGCCACGTACCTGGGCACGCTACGCAAACTTCACCTTTGTTTCGCGTGCGACCAGCCAGAACCCGCCAGCTTCGATCCGCTTGCGCGGTGGTGCCGACGCTACGTTCGTCAACGGTATCGTGCAGACGCCAGCCGGTGTTGCCTGCGTGAACATCACCGCTACGCAGGTCTCGGCAACCGATCGGTCGACGGTTCGTGCGGCTGATCCGGCGCTGCAGGATCAGGGTCCTCCTGTGTTCAACTCGGTCTATTTCGGCTGCCAGGGCCGCTGAGGCCTTTGCTGGCGACCTGGTTCGCCTTTGAGATGCCGGGGTGGTCGTGATCGCCCACCCCGGCTTTTTGTTACCGAAACTTGATTGGGATATTCGGCCATGAAAGAGCGCTTCGCCCTTGGTACGCTTCTTCTGTTAACCACACAGCTCGTGTCGCCGGCAGCGCTCGCGCAGTCCGCGCCCGCGCAGACTCCGCCTGCCACCGTGCCACCGGCCCAGACGCCCGCCGATCCGACTGAGGCAGAAGCGCCCGTTGAAGAAGTCGAAGTCTCCTCGCCCGGTTTTGATGAAGCCAATGCGCAGGATATCGTCGTCGTCGGCCGCAATATCCCGAATACGGTGCGCGCAACGCCGCAGGTCCTTTCGGTCCTGTCCGAAGCCGATATCGCACGCACCGGCGAAGGCGACATCGCTGGCGCCCTGTCGCGCGTTGCCGGCCTGTCGGTTGTCGGCAACGGCCAGGTCTATGTCCGCGGCCTTGGCGATCGCTATTCATCGGCGCTGCTCAACGGTTCCCCCTTGCCATCGCCCGAACCGCTGCGCCGCTCGGTGCCGCTCGACATTTTCCCGACGTCGATCGTCGGTTCGGCGCTGATCCAGAAGAGCTATTCGGCCAACTATCCCGGTGAATTCGGCGGTGGCTCGATCAACCTGACGACCAAGGCCGTGCCCAAGGAAAGCTTTGTCACGGCTGGTGGTTCGGTTGCCTATGACTCGGTTTCCACTGCCCAATTCGGTTATGTCTATGATGGCGGGCGGACCGACGTGTTCGGCTACGACGACGGGACGCGGCGCGTACCCGATTTCATCACCAACATTACGCAGACCGGCGGTCTGATCCCGACGGCGCAGGTTGCGATGCTGTCGGGCGCCGAGACGTCGCTGCTGCAGTCCAATACGAACATCCCGGCCAATTGGTCAGGTGAAGTCAGCTTTGGTCACGCCAAGGATGTCGGGTCGACCCGGCTGGGCATCGTCGGCTCGGCAAGCCTTTCCAACAGTTTCAGAACGCGTCAGACCACGCAGCAGGATGCGATCGATCTGACCGGTGTCGCGCGGCAGGATTTTAACACGGTCATCACCGATAATCGTATCGTGATGAACGCGTTGATCGGGCTTGGTGCAGAGTTTGGCGATCACAAGCTGCGCTTCACCAATGTGTACATCCACGACACCGACAAGCAGGCGCGTGGTTCGACCGCAACGATCTTCAACAACAGCCAGGGAAATCCGCGCTTCACCCAGAATACCAGCTGGTTCGAACGCCAATTGTTCGAAACGCAGGCCGTCGGCGAATTCAAGTTCGGCGATTTCTCGCTCGACGTGCGCGGCGCCTATGCCAATTCGAAACGATCATCGCCCTATGAGCGCCAGTTCGACTATCTGTTCACGCCCAATGCGGGCACCGATCTGAACGGCAATCCCGTGGGCGCCTTTCAGGCGACGAACGCTTTTGGTCCCTTTGCAACGATCATTTTCAGTGATCTGAACGAAGATCTGTACAGTGGTCAGGCGGATGCAGCGTACAAGCTGCCGTTCGCGCGGCCGGCGACGATTTCGGCGGGATATTATTTCAGCGACTCACAGCGCACGTCTTCACGCTTGCCGTTCGTCTATGAAACCAACCGCGGCAGCGGCAGCTCGCTGCCGTCGCCTTTCAGCTTTTTCCGTCCCGATCTTTTGCTGGCGACTGACGTTTTGTTCAACGCCTGTCCGACGATTAACGACGGCGTTGGGCCGGGCTGCGTTCGTCTTCGCTTCACGGGCGGTGCTGCCGGTTCGGCTTCGTACGACGCGCAGCTGCGGATCCACGCTGGTTATGTGCAGGGCGAGGCCGAGTTTTTCGATGGCGTCCGCGCCATTGCCGGTGTGCGTTACGAAACGGCCGAACAGAGCGTGACCCCAAGCGACGGCGTCATCCCGACCCGCCTGAACAACGATTATTTCTTGCCAGCGGTCACGCTGACCTGGAACTTTGCTCGTGACATGCAGCTGCGTGGTAACTTCTCGAAGACGATCGCTCGCCCACAGTTCCGCGAACTCGCCGCTCAGCAGTTCCAGGATTTCGAAAGCGATCGTCTGTACTTCGGTAACCCGAACCTGCAGGATTCGGAGCTCACCAACTACGAGCTTCGCTATGAGTGGTTCTTTGCGCGTGAACAGCGCATCACCGTTTCGGGCTTTTACAAGGACATCACCCGGCCAATCGAACAGGTCGGCTTCCGTCCGTCGCCCGACGCGCGCTTGCAGACCGGCTTTTCCTATGTCCCAAGCGCACGGCTTTATGGTGTGGAAGCTGAGGCGATCAAATATTTCAACCTCGACTTCCTTGACTCGCCCTTCTTTGCCACGCGTCGCCTGATCGTCAGCGCGAACTACACGTACAGCCAGTCGTCAATCAACGCGAGCAGCGACCTCGTTCCGGACGTCGGTGGTGGTATCGGCAGCACCGCGATGCGCCCTGCATCGCAGCTGTTCCGTGACGGTGCCTCGCTGACGGGGCAGTCGGACCATATCGTCAACGGCCAGATTGGCATCGAAGACAAGGCGTCACTGTCGCAGCTCACCTTCCTGGCGAATTATGCCAGCGAGCGGATCACGAACCGTGGTCCGGGTAACCTGAGCGGCGTCGGGTTCCTGCCTGACATTATCGAACGCCCCGGATTCCGTTTCGATGTCGTTGCACGTCAGGGTGTGAACTTCGGCGGCGCAGAGTTCGAGGTAAAGCTCGAGGGCCGCAACCTGACGGGCACGGGATACCGCGAGTTCCAGCGGTTCCCCAACGGCAATGAGATTTTCATCAACCGTTACCGCCTGGGTCGCATCGTTCAGCTGAGCGTCAGCGCTAAGCTCTGATCGTTAGCAGACAGAAATCGAAGGGCCCCGGAAGCACGTGTTTCCGGGGCTTTTTGCTGCCTGATTGGTCCGTTATGCGTCTTTAGCGGGTCTATCCCCAGGGGCGTTCGCGGAACCACTTCGTCAAAATGTATTTGGTGCCCGCGCGTACTTTCATTCCCTGGTGAATCGTTTGTGGATTGGGTTGACCGTCATCGAGCCGGTTATTCCACATCAGCAGCTTGCCAGTTTCGGGTTGCACGATCTTGTCGATGGCCTTGAACCGGGTTGCACCGCCAGCACCCGGCTCGTTGAGATAAATCATCGCGGTCCAGGTGCGCTGGCCTGCAACACTGCAGAACTTGTCATAGTCCAGCCCGAGCGGTTCGAAATAATCGGTGTGGAGTTTGAATTGCTGGCCCACGGCATAGCGCTGCCCCTGCAGTGGTTCGCCATAAATCGGGTCGATCGCCATCAGATCACAGAGCGCCGCATCCACGATGGCACCAAGCGGATGACCAGGGAGAAAATCGCAGGTCTCGCTGGTCCGGAAGCTGGCATCGCCATTGGGATCGGAAACGGTGGAGGGGCGGCGCTGGAGATCGATCTGTGCCATCAGTTGCGTGCAAAGGTCAGCCGAGATGAAGTCGCGCTTCACGAAAAGGTTGAGTTTTGGGCTGGGGACTTTTTGCACGCCGGGTTGGCCGGCAAGGCTCGCGAGGACAGGGGCGGCGGGGAACCCCGATCCGCGCGGCGAATGATGGTCGGCAACGGACGAGGATGGCGGGCCTGACATCGTTTCACCGTGCCAAAGCTTCCGACAAGTTTCCAGCATCGCTCGGCATTTTCGTGCAGGAATTCAGCCGGACGGCAGGTGTGCGTGACAATCGATACCAATCAACTGTCTAATTTTGTACATCAATACGACGTTGAACTGTAACACAGCCCGCCTAGCAGGGCGTGCGGGAGAAACAATCGAATGCGCCTGGAAATTGATGCTCGAGCGCGCAGGCTGATGGCCCGGCTCCCGCACAAGACGATCTATACCCTGATCGAGCTCGCGCTGTTGGCGCTGCTCGCCGTGCAGGGTGCCCGGCTCGTCTGGGCGGTGGTGACCCCGGTGAACCCCCTTGGCAATTGGCGTGCGAGTGCTGCAACGCCGATTGGATCTGCGGCCGAGATGCTGCGGGGTTTTGATCCGTTTTTCCGGCTTGATGCGCCGGCACCCGGCGCTGTGCCCAGCGCAACCGTGACACCGTTATCGCTGACCTTGTTCGGCACGCGTCTCGATTCGGCCACGGGACGCGGATCGGCGATTATCGCGACGCCAGACGGTGTGCAGGGCAGCTTTTCGGTCGGCGCGGAAATCATGCCCGGCGTGACCCTTAAAGCGGTAGCATTCGATCATATCACGCTGACACGTGGCGGTGTGGACGAAGACCTGTTTATCGATCAATCGGGTGGCACGCCGGCGCCGCCAGCGGTTTCGGGTGTCTCAAGCGGCGTACTGAGCGGGGCGCCGCCATCCAGTGGTGGCGCGGCGCCGGTAACGCTCGCACGGATGCGGGCAGAAATCGGCTTCATCCCACGCGTTGATGATGGGAAAGTGACCGGGCTGACGGTCAGACCGCAGGGATCGGGCAACCTGTTCCGGCAAGTTGGGCTTAAAGAGGGGGATGTCGTGACTCAATTAGGTGGCCGAACAATCACCAGCGCGGGCGATATCGACGTCCTTGCGGGGCAATTCGCCAAGGGTGGCGCGCTGTCGGTAACGGTTGAACGCGGCATCGAGATATTGCCACTCACGATCACGTTGGCCGGCCAATGAAGCGCCTGTCGCTTTCCGCGGCGATCGCCTTGACGATCGCGGCACCGCTCGCTGCTCAGACCACGTTGAATGTGCGCGATGCTGATATCCGGGCGTTCATCGCCGATGCTGCGAAGGTCACCGGTCGTACCTTCATCATCGACAGCCGCGTGCAGGGCAAGGTGACGGTTGTCACAGACCGTGCGCTCAGCCGATCGGAATATTTCGAGGTGTTCCTGTCGACCCTGCGGGCCAATGGCCTGGTCGCGGTGCCGACATCGGGCGGGGCGTTCCGTGTCCAACCGGTCGACAACGCGTCCGCGCAGCCGAGCCGCGTCGGCGGATCGGCCACATCGTCGCGAAACAGCTTTGTTACTGAGATTATCCGGCTTCGCGCGATCGATGCGCAGTCAGCGGTCGAAACCGTTCGTCCGTTGGTGAGCGCCCAAGGCTCCGTCACGGCAAACCGATCGGGCAACTCGCTGGTCGTCGTCGATTTCGGCGACAATGTGCGTCGCGTTCGAGAAGTTATCCGCCGGATCGATGCTGACGGATCATCGACGCGCGTCGTCGCGCTGAAAAATGCCGGTGCGCGCGAAATTGCAACCGCGCTGCAGGCGCTCGTTCCGGCAGGTGCGCAGGGCGGCCCGGCCGTATCGGTCGTGCCAGTGGCCAGCGCCAATGCCGTCGCAATTCGTGGCGACAGCGCGAGCGTCGCACGCCTGGCCTCGGTCGCGGCCGATCTCGACAAGCGCGCGTCGCTGGGCACCGAGATCAAGGTGCTGTTCCTGCAAAATGCCGATGCTGCGCAATTGCTGCCCGTGCTTCAGCAACTTGTCGGGCAGCAGCCTACCGAATTGCCGCAGCAAACCCAACTCACCCCGTCCAGCCTGAACACCGGCGGCAACAGCAATGGCAATCAGCGTAATTACCAACCGCAACAGCAGCAGCAACAGGCCCCACAGGGCGGCGGCGGCGCGCCGCAGCAAGCCGCCGTTGTCGCGGATGGCGGACGGACGGCGGCGGTGGTTACCCGCTATGCCGGCGCGAACGCCATCGTCATTGCAGCACCGGCGGAGGTGCAGCGGCAGCTTGCCGATGTCGTGCGCCAGCTCGATACGCGGCGCGAACAGGTGCTTGTCGAAGCGATCGTCGCCGAAGTGTCCGATGCCACGGCCAATCGACTGGGCGTGCAATTGCTGCTCGGCAGTCTGGGCGGCAGCAACATTCCGTTCGGCACGACGACCTTTTCGAACACTGCCCCCAATCTGCTGACCGTTGCAGGTGCCATCGGTGCGCGAGAGCTGAACACCACGACGACGACCGTGAACGGCACGACGACCGTAACGAGCACCAACAGCGGCATCAGCGATTCGCTCGCGCAATCGGCGATCGGATCGATTCTGGGCGCGTCAGGTGGGTTTGGCGGATTCGCGGCCAATCTGGGGCGCGACGGCATTTTCGGGGCGATCATCAATGCCGTGAAATCGGACACGACGTCGAACCTGCTGCAATCGCCGCACGTGGTCGTGCTGGATAACACCCCGGCGCGCATCCTGGTCGGCCAGGAAATCCCGATCACGACGGGGCAGGCGCTGAGCCAGAATTTCGACAATGCGTTTCGTACCGTGCAGCGCGAGAATGTCGGCATCGAGCTGGAAGTCCGCCCGCAGGTGAACACCAGCGGCGCGATCAAATTGTTCCTGCGCCAACAGGTCAGCTCGATCGCCGGGCCGGTTTCGCAGGACAATAGCGACCTGATCCTCAACAAACGCGAGATCGAAACCACGTTGACCGTGGATGACGGGCAGATTGCGGTCATCGGCGGCCTGCTCGACGATAATGAGCGGCGAACAATCGAGAAGGTGCCGTTGCTTGGCGATATCCCGGGCCTTGGTGCGCTGTTCCGATCAAAAGCGAAGAGCCGGACAAAGACCAATCTGATCGTCTTCATTCGCCCGACGATCCTGCGCACGCCAGAGGACAGCCGTAAGGTTGCCGAACAGCGTTACGGATATCTGCGCGTTCAGCAGGGGCTACAGGATCCCAGCCGAGAACCGACAATCGACCAGCTGGTCCGCGATTATCTCGGCGCCGAGCCACCACTGCCACCGGCCCCCGGCGCGGGCAGCATCGAAGATCCCCGCATTGGCGTGCCGGTTATGCGCCAGTCGAGCACATCGGTTCGCCTGAACGGAGAGCCCAAGAAATGACCGTGCAATCCCGCGACATCAACGAGATCGTCGGTGATCCTATCATTGCCTTGCCCGACGCGACGACCCTGCCAGACACCATTGTGGGTATCCCCTATGCTTTTGCCCGCAAGTTCGGCGTGGTGCTCGATTCGGTTGAGCCGGGGCATTTCGCGGTGGCCATGCGCGAGGGCAGTGACCCAAAAGTGCTGCTCGAACTCCGCCGGCACCTCGCCCGCCCCTTCGATATCAGCTTCACCAGCCCGGAAGATTTCGATCGACTGCTCTCCGATCGATACGCGATGGACGGGCAGGCAGCGGCGGCAGCGGCGGGATCGCTCGGGCTTGGCGATGAGCTCGACATGCTGGCGGGTAACCTGCCGACGGCAGAGGATTTGCTCGATACGGCGGATGATGCACCGGCGATCCGGCTGATCAACGGTATCATCGCCGATGCAGCGCGTAACGGTGTGTCCGATATCCATATCGAGCCCTATGAAACCGGTCTTGTCGTGCGGATGCGCATCGACGGGGTGCTGCGCGAAACACTGCGCATGCCCCCGCATGTCGCGCCCGTTGTCGTCAGCCGCGTCAAGGTGATGGCGCGGCTTGATATTGCCGAACGCCGGGTGCCGCAGGATGGTCGAATGGGCTTGTCGCTCGGTGGCAAGCTGCTCGATGTTCGTGTGTCGACGCTGCCGAGCCGGGCGGGTGAGCGCGTGGTGCTGCGTATTCTCGACAAGGATAATGCCGGGATTGATCTCGACGTGCTCGGCATGGCGCCGGCGATCAACACCTTGTTGCGCAGCGCGATCAGTGAGCCGAACGGCATCGTCTTGGTCACCGGGCCAACCGGGTCGGGCAAAACGACGACGCTTTATGCCGCGCTGCGGTTGCTCAATGATGGCAGCAGCAACATCCTGACCGTTGAGGACCCGATCGAATATGCGATGGACGGGGTAGGGCAGACACAGGTCAACCCCAAGGTAGGGCTCACCTTTGCGGCGGGCTTGCGCGCCATTCTGCGTCAGGACCCCGATGTCGTGATGGTCGGCGAAATCCGTGATCGTGAGACGGCCGAAATTGCCGTGCAGGCATCGCTTACCGGGCATCTGGTGCTGTCGACCGTTCATACCAACGACGCGGTCGGCGCGATTACGCGGATGCGCGACATGAAGATCGAGCCGTTTCTGCTCGCCTCCACCTTGCGCGCCGTCATCGCGCAGCGGCTCGTGCGGCGGCTATGCCCAAGCTGTCGCAAACCCGTGCAGGCACAAGGGTCGGTATCGTCGCTGCTCGGGTTTGATCCGGGGGCGATCGTTTATGAACCGGTGGGCTGTGACGAGTGTTCGGGCAGCGGCTTCAAGGGGCGGATCGGCGTGTTCGAGGCGATCCGCATCGACGATACGATCCGCCGCCTGATCAATGACGGTGGCGATGAATCGATCATTGCGCGCCATGCCTTTCTCCACGCCCAGAATCTGGGGGCGGCGGCGCGCCAGTTGGTCCGTGACGGTCTGACCACACCGGAAGAGGCGGTTCGCGTTTCCCGCAGCGAAATGGCCGATGCCTGATTTCGACTATCTCGTCATCGACACCGCGGGCCGCGAAAAGCGCGGGGCGATTGTCGCTGACTCGATCGATCATGCGCGCGAGGCGCTCGATGCGCGCAAACTCTACGTCGTGCGGATCGGTCCAGGGTCGGCAGCGACCAAGGCACCCAAGGCCAAGCCATTGCTCGAGCAGCTGCGCGGGCGGCGAATGTCGGGCAAGCATCTGACGTTGTTTACGCGGCAGCTCGCCACGCTGAACCGGGTCAGCCCGCTCGAGGAATCGCTCCGGACGATCGTCCGTCAGACCGAACAACAACAGGTCCGTGACATCGTCAGCTCGGTGCATATGGGCGTGGTCGAGGGGCGGCGGCTGGCCGAATCGATGGCGCGCGAACCGAAAAGCTTTCCGGCGCTCTATTGTGCGATGGTCGCAGCGGGCGAGAATTCGGGTTCACTGCCGACGATCCTCGATCGGCTGGCAGTGCTGCTTGAACGCCAGGCTGAAATTCGTGGCAAGATGATCACGACAATGGCCTATCCGGCGGTTCTGGCGGTAGTTGCGATGGCGGTGGTGACGGCGCTGATGGTGTTCGTGGTGCCGCAGGTCGTCGAGCAATTCGATACCGTGGGGCAGCAGTTGCCGCTGCTGACGCGGATCGTGATCTGGATTTCGGCCTTTCTGGTCAACTGGTGGTGGGCGCTGATTTTGGGGGCGGTGCTGCTGACCGGCGGGTTCATCCAGGCGTTGCGCGAGCCGCCGATCCGGCTCGCGTTTGACGGCTGGCTGCTCCGCCTGCCACTGCTTGGGCGGTTGCTGCGCGATCTCCACGCTGCGCGGATGGCGCGCACGCTGTCGACGATGATCGCGAGCAGATTGCCGCTGCTGGACGGGTTGGCGCTCACGGCGGGGACGATCCATAATCGCCGCCTGCGTCAGGCATCTGACGAAATCGTCGAATCGATCCGCAGTGGCGGCAGTTTGTCGGCTGCGATGCGCCGGGCGGGGGTGTTTCCGCCACTGCTTACCTATCTGGCAGCGAGCGGGGAGGCGGCAGGGCGTCTCGACGAAATGCTTGAGCGCGCTGCCGATTATCTCGAACGCGAGTTCGATCGCTTTACTGCGACCGCCCTGTCGTTGATGGAGCCGCTGATCATCGTTGTGATGGGTGGCATCGTGGCAACGATCGTGCTGTCGATTCTGCTGCCGATCCTGCAGCTCAACACGCTTGCCGGACAATGAGGGATATGATGCGCAACACCACTCGAAAGAAACGCCGTCAGGACAAGCAAGGCTTCACACTGGTGGAACTGATGGTCGTGATCGTCATTCTCGGGCTGCTCGCGACGATCGTGGCGCTCAACGTGCTGCCGAGCGGAGACCGCGCGCGCGTAGAAAAGGCGAAGGCCGATATCGCGATTATCGAGGACGGGCTGGAACTCTACAAGCTGCAGAACATCAGCTATCCGAGCACGTCGGACGGCCTGAACGCGCTGGTCAGCGCGCCCGCATCGCTCACCGATCCATCGCGCTACCAGGCCGGTGGCTATATCAAGAAGCTGCCCAAGGACCCGTGGGGCCGTGATTATCTTTACGCTTCCCCGGGCACCCACGGCGCGATCGACATTTGGACGCTGGGTGCGGATGGCAAGGAAGGTGGCGAGGGCATCGACGCCGATATCGGCAACTGGCAGTGACGTGATCGCCCGCGCACATGCTCTTTTGTCGCCGGGGCCGCGTTCACATCAGCGTGAGCGCGGTTTTACGCTGATTGAGCTGATGATCGTGGTGACGATTGTCGGGCTCGCATCTGCAGCAGTGGTGCTGGCGCTGCCCGATCCGCGTGGCCGCCTGATCGATGATGCGGAGCGCTTTGCGGCGCGCGCCCGTGTGGCGCATGACAGCGCGATTATCGAGGGGCGTTCGGTGAGCATCTGGGTATCGCGCGAAGGCTATGGGTTCGATCGCAGGTCTGCAGGCGCATGGCAGCCGATCAGTGAGAAGCCGCTGCGCGTGTCGCGCTGGGCCGATGATATCCGTCCCGTGATCCTCAGCACCGACGGTCGTGACCGGGTGATCTTCGATTCGACGGGGCTGGCCAACGCGCCCTTCGACGTCCAGCTCAGGCGTGGCGGTGAGGCAAGCGCGACAGTGCGGATTGGGGCTGACGGTGCGGTGACGATCGATGGCTAAGCGTCGGCGTCCTCTGGGCGAATCCGGTTTCTCGCTGATCGAGATGATGGTGGCGTTGGCAGTGTTTAGTCTGGCGGCGATGGCGCTGATCAGGCTGGAAGGCGCGATTATCCGCAGCGCTTCCAGCCTCGACCGGACGATGATGGCGCAGATCGTCGCGCGCAATGTCGCGGTCGAAACGCTCACCGATGCAAGGCCACCAGTGACGGGGGTGTCGAGCGGGGTTGAAGAAAATGGCGGCCGTTCTTGGGCCTGGCGGCGGATCGCAACACCGCTTGGCGATCAGGGTGCCGTGCGGGTTGATGTGGCGGTGAACGACACGGCGGGAACGACACTCGGCAGGTTGACCGTCGTTCGTCCGCCCACCCGGCCCGTCACGCTCCGCACCGCGCCGTTGCCCGGTGGGCAGCAGCCATGACATGCAACGCACGCGAGAACGGCTTTACGCTCATCGAAATGATGATCGCATTGCTGATCTTCGGCTTGCTTGCCTCGGCGGGCGTCGCACTGTTGACCTTCAGCGTGCGCGCGCAATCGGCGACCGCGGCGCGGCTTGACGATATTGCAGCATTCGGCCGGTTGTCGTCTGCGCTGTCGGCCGATCTCGCCCAGGCCTCCGATCGGCCGGTGCGCGATGAGGATGGCACACCTATGCCCGCCTTTATCGGCGCGAGCGGATCGACCGGCACGCCGATGTTGCACATGGTTCGCAGCGGCTGGACCAACCTCGACGATGCACCGCGATCGGGCCAGCAGAAAGTCGAGTATCGCCTGAATGGCGAGGTGCTGGAACGTATCGCCTATCCGATGCTTGATGGTGCCACCCCGCTTGCCCCCGCAGCGCTGCTGCGGTCGGTGCGCTCGGTCGATCTGCGCTACAGGATCGCCGGGGCGTGGGCGGACCGTTGGGAACCGAGGCCCGGCATTGCGCTGCCCGACGCCCTGGAGATGATCGTCACCCGCATCGACGGCACGCAGTTTCGCAGCGTCTATGTCGTCGGCACGGGCTATGTGCTGCCGCCCACTGACGGGACGCCCTTCAATGCCGGGTAATCGCGTGATCCCGTCATCCCATGAGCGGGGTGCGGCGCTGCTCACCGTGCTGTTGCTGGTGGCGGTGATTGCCGTGCTGGCGGCAACCGCGCTCGAAAAGCTTCGCCTGTCGACGCGGCTTGCATCGAACATGATCGCGATAGAGCAAGCACGCGGTTATGCGATGGCCGCCGAGACGCTGGCGACGACGCGGATCGATTCGCTGCTCGCGGGAAACCCGACGCGGGTGACGCTCGCTGGCGGTTGGAGCGGGCGGCCGTTCCAGTTGCCTGTCCCCGGTGGGCTGGCGAGCGCAACCGTTGTCGACGGGGGCAATTGTTTCAACCTGAACGGCCTGGTGGTAAGCGGTGGACCCGGCGTGTATGTCGCGCGTCCGGCAGCGATCACGCAGTTTACGCGGCTAATGTCACTGGTAGGCATTCCCCGCCAGTCAGGCGCGACGATTGCGGCGGCGACGGCGGACTGGATCGACAGCGACAGCACTTCACTGCCAAATGGAGCGGAAGACGAACGTTATGGCAATCGCCAGACCGGTTATCGCACAGCGAACAGTTTGATCGGCGATATCAGCGAGTTGCGGGCGATTGCGGAGGTAACACCGCAGATTTACGCCAAGATTCGCCCCTGGGTTTGCGCCCAGCCCCGCGCCGAACCGTCGCGGATCAATGTCAACACGCTGCTGCCCGAACAGGCACCATTGTTCGCCATGTTGCTGCCGGACACGTTGACAGTCGATCAGGCACGCACACTGCTTCTTGCACGGCCCGCGCAAGGCTATACGAGCACCGAGGAGTTCTGGAAGCTGCCGGCCCTGCGCGGGGTGATCGTGTTCCCCGATGCCCAGGCGCAAACGGCGGTGACCACCAAATGGTTCGCACTGCGGATCGAGGTTGAACTGGGGGGAAGCGAATTGACCGAGAGCGCCTTGATCGACGCGACCGTGCAGCCAGCACGGCTGGTTTCGCGCGCATGGGGCGATCCGGCATGAGCGACGCGGCCGATACGCATGTCCTGTTCCTGCCGAGCAGCACGGTAGAGTCGCATCGCTGGCTCCGCATCAGTGGCGATGCCGTGGTGGCGCGAGGAGAAGGGCTTCCCGGGGGTGATCTGGCGGCATCGGTCGTCGTAGTACCTGCCGAGGACGTAACCCTGCACTGGGCGAGCCTGCCCGATCGATCGCAGGCACAGTCGGTTGCCGCTGCGCGGGTACTCATCGCCGAGGCAAGCGCCACGCCCTCTGCCGAACTGCACGTGGCTGTGGGGCGGGAGACCGTTGGCGATGATCGCCCGATCGGCGTCGTTGCCAACGCGCGGATGCGGCATTGGCTCGCGGAACTGGCGCACGCCGGGGTTGACCCGGACGTGATGATCCCGGCGCCGATGCTGTTGCCCCGACCTGACGAGGGTTTCGTGCAGGCCGATCTGGGCGGGGATGCCGTCGTGCGCGGTCTGACGACCGGTTTCGCGCATGATCCCCAGCTGACGCCACTGGTGACCGCCGGCATTGCACCCGAACCGATGACACGCGACGCAATTGAGGCGGCAATTATTGCGGCAGCAGGGGCGCCTGCGCTCGATCTTCGCCAGGGCATCTTCGCCAAGCGCCGCCGCGCGACGATCGACTGGGCGCTGATCCGCCGGATGGGCTGGTTGCTGATCGCGATTCTGACGGTGACCTTGCTGATCAGTCTGGTGCAGATCATGCAGTATGGCTTTGCAGCCGACGCGATTGAGCGCCGGGCTGATGTGCTCGCGCGGCAAGGACTCGCGCGTGGCGAGACCGTTAATGACGCGACTCGACAGCTCGATGCGCGATTGGTGCGGCTGCGTGGGCCGGGCAGGGGCTTCAGCGCGACGGCGGCCGTTATCTACAGCGCGATCCGCAATGTTCCGGGCACGGAAGTTCGTGCGCTTAGCTTTGATGCCAAAGGGCAGGCGCAGGTGACGATTGCCACGCAAACGGAGGGGCAGGTGTACGACGTCATCCGAGAAATCGACGCGCAAGGGTTCACCGCGACGACCAGCACGTTCGAGCAAAGCAATAATCGCCTGACCGGGCGGATCACGGTGGCCCCGAAATGACCGCATCGATCAAGGTCTGGTTCGCTGCCCTCTCTCTGCGCGAAAAGCGGCTGGTGCTGGCTGCCGTGGCCCTCGCGATCATAACCCTGTTCTGGTTCGGGCTCGTGCGCCCGGTGAGTGACGGGCTGGTGGATGCGCGCGTTCGCCACAGCACCGCCGTCCAGCGGCTTGCCGAAATCGAATCGCAGATCGAAAGCGTGAAGATCATGCAACGTTCCCGCCCCGCACCGATCGGCGCGCCGCTGGAAACGGCGGTGCGCGAACGCGCCGCCGAAGCGGGTTTTGCGCTCGCCAATGTGTCGCCTCAACCCAATAACGGCCTGCAGATTGCGATCACTGCAGCGCGCCCAGCGGCATTCTTTGCCTGGATTGCCGACCTTGAAGCAAGTGGCATCCTTGTCGAGAGCCTGTCGACCAGCGACAATGCCGATCAGACGATATCGGTCACACTCGTGCTGAAAATACAGGGTATTTGATGAAGATACGTCTAGATACCCGGCCTGTGGTGCTGTTCGGCGGTTTCGTCGTATTGGCGCTGCTGGTGTTCCTACCGATGCGACTGGTGCTTGGGCTGGTGGGGCTGGGCGAATCAGGTTTGTCGGCGCGCGTGGTAACGGGATCGATCTGGTACGGCAGGCTGGTCGAAGCGCGGATCGGCGATCTCTCGCTCGGGGATATACGGGCGAGCCTGTCACCCTTTCAGTTGCTGCTCGGCCGTGCCCGGCTAGGGCTGAGCGGTCCCCCACAGGGCGATCGCCCCGGACTGACGGGTGCAATCACGACGAGCCGATACAGCCGCGGCATCGACGATATGACCGGATCCATCCCCACCGGCCGGGTCTTTGCGCCGCTGCCGGTCAACCGGATCGATCTGGAAGGCGTCAGCGCACGCTTTGACGGTGGCGTCTGTGCCGCGGCGCAAGGGCGCGTGAAGGCACAGCTGAGCGGCTCGATTGCCGCGATCGCGCTTCCCCAGTCAATGTCGGGCACGCTGAAATGCGAAGGCGGCGCACTTGTCGTGCCGTTGGTCAGTCAGGCGGGAACCGAAACGGTGACGCTGAATATAAAGGGCAATGGCCGCTACCGCGCCATATTGGACATCCAGACGAGTGACTCGGCGACCGGGCAGAAGCTGGGGCTGGTGGGATTCCAGCAAAATGGCGCCGGGTATCGGCTTTCCACCGAAGGGCAATTTTGATCGGGCGTGCCAGCACTGGCTCTGACACCGCTTGACGATGCCCGCTCGGGGCCGCTAGTGCCGCCATCTTCGTGGCGATCGTAGTTCAATTGGTTAGAGCGTCGGCTTGTGATGCCGGATGTTGCGGGTTCAAGTCCCGTCGGTCGCCCCATTTTTTCCGGTATTCCTTTCTCTCTTGGCCCTTGCAGGATAATCACCCGTGACAACCGGCTGGGGCTTCCCCGACTTTGACGATCATGAGGGCGTGCACCTCTTCACCGATGCTGCATCAGGCCTGCGCGCGGTGATCGCAGTGCATTCCACCAAGCTCGGCCCGGCGGGCGGCGGCTGCCGTTTCTGGCATTATGCCGATTCGAACGAGGCAATCACCGATGCCCTTCGCCTGTCGCGCGGGATGAGCTTCAAGAACGCGATGGCGGGCTTGCCGATGGGGGGCGGCAAGGGTGTTGTGCTGGCCGATGCGAACCGCACCAAGACGCCCGAAATGCTCAAGGCTTTCGGCCGAGCGATTGATTCGCTCGGCGGGCGCTATGTGACGGCGGAAGATGTCGGCATGTCGGATTCCGATATGGTGACGATTTCAAGCGAGACGAAGTTCGTCACCGGCCTACCCGTGGCGTCAGGTCGGGCTGGGGGTAATCCGGGGCCGTCCACGGCACTTGGCGTGTATCTGGGCGTCAAGGCGGCGGCAAAGCGCGGGCTTGGCGCGGACAGCATGAAAGGCGTTCACGTCGCGATCCAGGGCGTCGGCTCGGTCGGCGGCGGGCTCGCTGAACTGCTGGCAAAAGACGGCGCGAAGCTGACGCTTGCCGATGTCGATGCCGACCGGGCGGCGGCGCTTGCCAAGGCGCTGGGCGCGGATGTGGTGCCGACCGAGGAAATCCTGTCGATTGCAGCCGATATCGTCAGCCCCAACGCGCTCGGCGCGATCCTAACCGAACAGTCGATCGCATCGATCCAGGCCAAGGTAATCGCGGGCGGTGCGAACAACCAGCTCGCCACGCGCGAAGACGGCTGGCGACTGCATGCACGCGGGATCACCTATGCCCCTGATTATGTCATCAACGCAGGCGGCATCATCAACGTCTGCCTGGAATATATGGGCCAGGGCGACCGCGCCGAGGTCGAAGCCCGTATCCGCAAAATCCCAGATCGCCTGAACGAGGTGTGGGACGAAAGCGACCGCACCGGTGAACCTTCGTCTGCTGTGGCAGATATGATTGCGAAACGACTGATCGGACGGGGATAGTTGTCTCGCCGTGTGGTCAGAATTGCCAGCGCCGATCGCCGATCGCATCATTGACTATTCTGCGACACCGGTAACTGACGGTGAATCGGGCAGCATTGTTTACCGCCTCACCGCTGTCAAACGTCCAACGCTGTTTCTAAAGAATGGCGCGGGGACGGTGGCCGCCGATATAGCTGAAGAGCATCGCCGTCTACGCTGGCTGACGGGGCAGTGGCCAGTGCCGGAAATTGTCGACTATGCTGAAACTCCGGCTGGTGCCTGGTTGCTTACCACCGCGCTGCCGGGGAGATCCGCGCAACAATGGCTCGACGAACATCCCGATCGCCAAGCCGATGCGGTTCGGGCAATGGCAAAACATCTGGCCTGGATGCACCAGCTGCCGATCGAACGCTGTCCTTTCGACGCTGGGCTGACACGGCGCATCGAGGTCGCACGGTCCAATGCCGCAGCCGGGCAAGTCGATCTCGACGATCTCGATCCTGAACGGGAAGGCTGGTCGGTGCAGCAATTATGCGCGCGGCTGGATGAACTCATGCCGTCGGTGATCGATCCGGTCGTGACGCATGGGGATTTCTCGCTCGACAACATCTTTCTTGATGATGCCGGCGCGGTAACCGGGTGCCTTGATGTCGGCAGAGCGGGTGTGGCTGATCGCTGGCAAGATTTGGCGATTCTTTGGAACTGCCTGCGCGATATTGATCCAGCCCTCGCTGAGACGCTGTTCGACGCATATGGCGCACCGCTCGATGCCGCAAAAATCGAGTTGTATCTGCTGCTCGACGAGTTTTTCTAAGGCGCGCAGCCACTACGCAGGTCCCACCAACGCTGCCCATTCTTCCATTGTGCGCGGCTGTTGCTCCATTGACTTCGCGTCACCCGGTATTTGGATCCAGGGTTGTTTGCTCGATACCCAGATATGTGCGGCGGGCACCACCGCGGTGCTGTTATCGAGCGTCCCGCACCGGAGCGAGGCAAAGCCCGGCCGCTTGTCATTTTCCGCAAAAATGCGCGTTTTGCAGACCGCGCAGCCCCACATCGACGATTTCGCGCCGCTGGGCTGGGTATAGTCGCCGCTGTCGAGTTCACCCGTTATGGTCAGATCATGGCGGGCAAACAGCATGTGCTCGCTGAACGCGCTGCCGGTTCGCGACTGGCAGTCGGTGCAATGGCACGCATAGGGGAGAAAGCGAAAGCCATCCGACAAAGTGTAGCGCACGGCCCCACACAAGCAGCCGCCGGTCAGATCACCTTTCATTTCGCCTTCTCCCCTTTGCCCGCGCCAATCAGTTCATTGGCAGGTCCAGCGCATCGGCCACGGCCTGATGCCTGATCTTCCCGCCTGACACGTTCAGCCCGTGCGCAAGATGCGGATCGGCGGCCATCGCGCCTTCTGCGCCGTGCTTGGCGAGCTTCAAGACGAAAGGCAGCGTCGCGTTATTGAGCGCAAAAGCGCTGGTGCGGGCGACCGCACCCGGCATGTTCGCGACGCAATAATGGATCACGCCGTCGACTTCGAATACGGGGTCGTCATGCGTGGTTGCGTGGCTCGTCTCGAAGCAGCCGCCTTGGTCGATCGCGATATCGACCAGTACCGATCCGCGCTTCATCGTCTTGAGCATCTCGCGCGTGACGAGCTTTGGCGCGGCGGCACCCGGCACCAGCACCGCGCCGATCACCAGATGCGCGTTCTTCACCGCATGCGCGATCGCCGCTGACGAAGCATAGGCTGTCTTGATCTGGCTGGAGAAGAACATGTCGAGTTCGGCGAGGCGGGCATTGTTGATGTCATAGATTGTCACATCAGCACGCATGCCGACCGCCATCTGCGCCGCATTCACGCCTGATACGCCACCGCCGAGGATCGCCACGCGCGCCGGCGCGACGCCCGGTACGCCACCGAGTAATACCCCGCGACCGCCCTGTTCCTTCTCCAGATAATGCGCGCCGACCTGAATCGACATGCGACCCGCGACTTCGGACATCGGCTTGAGCAGCGGCAGTGAGCGATCCGCCGCCGTCACCGTCTCATAGGCGATACAGGTCGCGCCCGATGCCATCAGGCCAAGCGCCTGCGGCTTGTCCGCCGCGAGGTGAAGATAGGTGAACAGCAGATGCCGGGGCTCCAGCAGGGCGATCTCGCTCGCCTGTGGCTCCTTGACCTTCACGATCATGTCCGCACCTGCAAACACGGCGGGGGCATCCGCCACGATCTGCGCGCCTGCCTCGACATAATCCGAGTCTTCGAAATCGATGCCGGCGCCGGCACCCGTCTGCACGATCACCTGATGCCCGGCGCGAACCAGTTCGGCCACCGAGGCCGGGGTCAGCCCGACGCGATATTCATGGTTTTTGATTTCCTTGGGGATGCCGACTCGCATTGCCCTCTCCTTATGCTGTTGATGGAGCGCCTATAACGCTGCGAAACGGGCTTGTCCCGCCACCTGCCGTGCGTCTGCGTGTCGACCTAATGCCCCGTTGCCGGGCCATAGGCTGCATGCTAGGCCGCGCGGCATTATGAACGGGGTAAGCCTGATCACATCGATGCCTGTTTTCATCGCCAATCTGTCCGGATCGACAGGCCTGTGAGCGAGAACGTCTCGGCTGGCGCGTCGAACGATGGTTCGGGCGACGTCGGTCACGCGGCTGCCCCCGGCCACCACCGTGACGGTCCGATCAAGCTGGCGGTCAGCGCCATCGGTGTGGTGTTCGGCGATATCGGTACCAGCCCGCTTTATGCCTTTCGGGAAACCTTTGCCGGGCACCACCCGCTCGCACTCGATCCGCTGCACATCATGGGCGTCGTCAGTCTGATCTTCTGGTCGATGATGATCGTGGTGAGCATCAAATACGTCGCCATCATCATGCGTGCGGACAACAAGGGAGAAGGGGGCAGCCTGGCGCTGCTCGCGCTGGTATCTGGCCGCACCAAGACACAGCGCTGGAGTCAGGGGATCATTCTGCTCGGCGTTTTCGCCACCGCGCTGTTCTATGGCGACAGCATGATCACGCCGGCGGTATCCGTGCTCGGCGCGGTCGAGGGTCTGACGATTGCCGCGCCTGCCTTTGGCGGGTTGGTGCTGCCGCTGGCGGTGGTGATCATCATCGGGCTGTTTTCGATCCAGCGCAGCGGTACGGCCAAGGTCGGGCTGTTCTTCGGGCCGATCATGCTGACCTATTTCCTCGTCATCGGCACGCTGGGGGTGATCAGCATTGCGCAGACACCGGGCATTTTGTGGGCATTGTCTCCGACCTATGCGATCGATTTCTTCGTCAGCGATCCGCTGAAAGCATTTCTGGCGCTTGGTTCGGTCGTGCTGGCCGTGACCGGGGCAGAGGCGCTTTATGCCGACATGGGCCATTTCGGGCGTAAACCGATCGGCCGATCATGGCTGTATTTCGTGCTGCCCGCGCTGATCCTGAATTATATGGGTCAGGGTGCGCTGCTGTCGCGCAGTGGAGCGACGGCGCTTGAAAGCCCGTTTTACCTGCTTGCACCAGAGATGTTGCGCTTACCGCTGGTGATCCTGGCGACGATGGCTGCAATCATCGCCAGCCAGGCGGTTATTTCAGGGGCGTTTTCGGTGACGCAGCAGGCGATCCAACTCGGCTTTATCCCCAGGTTGCGGATCGAACACACGAGCGCAGCGACCGCCGGACAAATCTACATCCCAATCGTCAACTGGGCGCTACTCGTGATGGTACTCGTGCTGGTGCTGGCGTTCCGCACGTCGTCGAACCTTACGTCCGCTTATGGCATTGCCGTGACGGGGGCGATGACGATCGATACGTGCCTGCTCGCTGTGGTGCTGTTCCGCCTTTGGAACTGGCCGCGCTATTTCGCGGTGCCTCTGCTAGCGGTGTTGTTCATCGTCGATGGGGCCTATTTGGCCGCGAACCTGACCAAGGTGCCCGATGGTGGCTGGTTCCCGTTGTTGATCGGGCTGATCATCTTCACCTTCCTGACCACCTGGTCAAAAGGACGGCAGTTGATGATCGCGCGGATGCGCGATTCAGCGATGCCGATGAAGATCTTCATCCAGTCGGCGGCCAATGCCGCCACCCGTGTGCCCGGTACGGCGGTGTTCATGACCTCGACTGCAGAGGGCGTGCCGCACGCGCTGCTCCACAATCTGAAGCACAACAAGGTGCTGCACGAACGCATCATCCTGTTGACCGTGAAAATCATGGACGAGCCCTATTACCCCGATGATGGCCGCTGCCATTTGGAAAATCTCGACAATGGGTTCCACCGGATGATCCTGAAATACGGCTTCATGCAGGAACCCGATGTGCCCGCGGCCCTTGCGCGTATCGATCAATGCGGCGCCGATTTCCGGATGATGGACACCAGCTTCTTCCTGTCACGCCAGACATTGCTGGCATCGGACCATCCCGGGATGATGATCTGGCGCGAAAAGCTGTTCGCCTGGATGCTGCGCAACGCCGAAAGCGCGATGGAGTTTTTCCGCCTGCCCACCAACCGCGTCGTGGAGCTGGGGAGTCAGGTCGAGATTTGACCGCGGCCAATACCCGGAACCATGCTGCGCCGATCATCGTCACGGCACTGTTCGGCAAGCAGGATCGGGCATGGTTCGATACGCTTCGCCGCATGCATTTTCCGCCCGAACGCAATCATCTGGCGGCGCATTTGACCATGTTTCATCACCTGAGCCCTGTGCTCGAGGCGGAACTGCGTCAGCGGCTGGTGAGCGAGACACGCCGGGTGCCTGCGCCCGATGCGCGGGTGGCGGGGTTGCTATCGCTCGGCGGCGGCACCGCTTATCGCATCGAATCACCAGCATTGGACGATATCCGCGCGCGGCTGGCCGATGCGTTTGCGGCGATGCTGATCCCGCAGGATGCAGCGCCGTGGCGGGCGCACGTTACCATCCAGAACAAGGTAACGCCTGCCGCAGCCAAGGCGCTGTACAATGAGCTGAACGTCGATTTTCGTCCTCGTCCCGTTGCGATCGCGGGCCTTGCAACCTGGTGGTATCGTGGCGGCCCGTGGGAGCCGCACTCACGCCATATGTTCGGCTAGCGCGCCGCGATCATCGCGGTGGTTGACCGAGGGGCACGCCGCACTTATAGCCCCGCGCTCACCGCCATCGCGGTCCCTTTGGGGCGAAGTAGCTCAGCTGGTTAGAGCACGGGAATCATAATCCTGGGGTCGGGGGTTCAAGTCCCTCCTTCGCTACCATTTTCGCCGCAGGGCCGAGCGGCACCCCAAGATTTCGCATCTGGCTGCCAAGCAAAAGGCCAGCGACGTAACGATTGCGTGCGCCGCTGCGAAGACCATGTTGCAAGCTGCCCGCCTTGTTCCCTACAGACCGGGTCAGTTGTTCAAGAAAGTACGTCCCATGTCCGCGACCAATCACACCCGCATGCTCATCATCGGCTCAGGCCCAGCGGGCCTTTCCGCCGCAATCTATGGTGCGCGCGCAGGGATGAAACCGATCCTGGTGCAGGGCATTCAGCCCGGCGGTCAGCTGACCACCACGACCGATGTCGAAAATTACCCCGGCTTTCGTGAGGTTATCCAGGGTCCGTGGCTGATGGAAGAAATGCAGGGCCAGGCCGAGCATGTCGGCACCCGGCTGATGTATGACACGATCGTCGAGGTCGATCTGTCGACGCGCCCGTTCCGGCTGATCGGCGATAGCGGTGATGTCTATTCGGGCGATGTGCTGATCATCGCGACCGGCGCGCAAGCCAAGTGGCTTGGGCTTGACAGCGAAGAGCTCATGAAGGGCAAGGGCGTCAGCGCCTGTGCGACGTGCGACGGTTTCTTTTATCGCGGCAAGAAGGTCGCGGTGATCGGTGGCGGCAACACCGCGGTCGAAGAAGCGCTGTACCTGACCAACCACAGCGACAACGTCACGCTGATCCACCGCCGCGATAGTCTGAAGGCCGAACGCATCCTGCAGGATCGCCTGTTCGCCAATCCCAAGATCACGGTGTTGTGGAACAAGGAAGTCCGCAGCTTTGTCGGCGGTGGTATGCCCGAGGGCTTGGTCGGGATCGACCTGCTCGACCGGGTGACGGGCGAGCAAACGCGGCTCGATGTCGAGGGCGGGTTCGTGGCGATTGGCCATCATCCGGCGACCGAGCTGTTCCGCGGCCATCTCGCGCTCGATTCGGACGGCTATATCGAGGTCGAAAAGGGCGGCACGCGCACCAGCGTGGAGGGCGTGTTCGCGTGCGGCGACGTGATGGACAAGATTTACCGCCAGGCCGTGACGGCGGCGGGCACCGGCTGCATGGCGGCACTTGATGCCGAGAGGTTCCTTGCGGAAGCGGATTTCGAGAAGGTTGCCGAAGCGGCTGAGTGACGGCCTGAAGATTTAATCGCCCAACGCCGCCAATACCGCTTCATACAATGCCCGCTTGTCACTTGCGCGCGCGAAACTGTGCGAGGTGGTGTCGATCACCGTCATATCGCCGGCATATCCCGCTCGAGCAGCAGCATCCGCGAAGCCGATGGCCGTCGCATCCCCGGCGGCAAGGATGATTTTCACGTCCGGGTGGCGATTGATCGCATCGAACACAGCCTGCTCAAGCTCGGATAACATCTGCGATCGACTCTGCGTAATCTTGTTCAATCCGCTGACGAGTTTGCCGAAATCTACTTGGCCGGTGAGCAGTCGCGCCCAACTCGCCGGATCGCGCAGCCGTTCGACATAGCGTGATCGGATGGCGGCGGCGGGAGGCAGGTCGTCATTGTCATCGTTGACCCAGGTATTGGCGAGGATCAGTCGGTCGAATGCCGGTCCGCCGTGCAGCGCCAATGCGGTTGCCGCGTCGCAATTGCCGAACCCGACCAGCCGACCAACCTGAGGTGCAGCGGCCCGAAAAACAGCGACCGCCGCCATGATGTCAGGGCCAGATGACGCAAATCCGCCATTCTCGCCAGATGAATCGCCAATGCCGCGCCGATCGAATCGGAATACCGGATACCCCGCGGCCGCGAGGTCGGCGGCCAGCAATGCCATCCCGCGATGCGCGCCGCAGCGAATTTCATTCCCGCCTGAGACGATCAGCAGCCCCGTCGTCCCGGCTGCCTCGTCCAGCGAACCAACCAGGGTTTCCCCCTCGCACGAAAAGGTGATCAGGCGACGCATTGGCGCACCCAATCGGCAAGATCATCAGCAATCAACGCGGCGAGCGCAGGATCATTTCCGGGTTCGGCCCGGCGCCATAACGGCGCGCCGGGCACTTTCAAATCGGCCGAGGCGGTATCGCTTTCCAGGCGCACCGTTCGCAACGGGACGCACGGTATCGGTAAGCTAACGGCACTCCCGAGCGCTTTCGCCATCGCTCGACCGACTACATTGCCGGAAGCTTCAATCGGCTGGTCATCCAAGGCCTGGACAGTGTCGCCGGCTACCGCACGTGCCCGCATCAGATCACGCAGCACCCCTTCCCCCGTCACTGGAGACAGCCGCCAAGCGCCTGAAAGCCCCGTTTCATTGAGGACAATGGCCCCGCCGCGGATGGACGCCAGAATTACGCTGGAAATAGCAGTCTGGGCTTCCAGCAGCCCCTGCAAAGCCATTTGCCACTGGTCTATGGTCGCATCTTGGGTCGGTATCAAGCTTTCGCCTTGGGCGGGCAGGTCGGGCACCACGCTCGCCAAGCCGCGATCCGCGAGCATCCGACAGATCGTCACCGCGAACGCACGCGTGCGGTTATGTTCTTCGAAAAGCGCAGGCAGCATTACCACGACCGGACCGCCAGCAGGGCCGAAGCGCAACATCGCCTCGCGTCCGCCAGCCCAGTCGTAATGGTCGATCACCCGAGCGCCCGGTCTGCCGCGAAGCGGGTGAGCGCGCCCAGCGTCGCCATCATGTCGCCATCGACCTCGTCATCCTCGATCAGGATGCCGAGCCGATCCTCGAGCTCGGTAAGCACGCCGGCCACGGCAAGCGAATCAAATTCGGGCAGCGCACCGAACAGCGGGGTATCGTCGGTAAAGTCGGCCATCCGCTCATCGCTGATCGCGAGCACGTCACGCAGAACCGCGCGTACCGTCGCTTCAACCTCGGCTTCACTCACTGGCGCCAACGCGATCCCCCTTGCGCAGTCATTATCAAGCGAGGCCGTTAGAGAATTGCCGCGCGCCTGCCAAGCATGGCCCGAAACGGCGGCCTGCTATTGGCAGAGCGGTGCGAGCGGGTATCAAGGGGCATGATCCCGCTCGATCCCGTGCCTCGTCCGATCGATCACTTGCCCAGTCGCGGTGCGCCCGGCGACATCGCGATCGCCGATCGCGCGGGCGAGATGACATTCAATGACTTGGAAACAGCGGTGGGTGCCCTCGCGGGCTGGCTGGCGGGGCAGGGGCTGCAGCCGGGGGACCGAGTGGCAAGCTGGCTGCCCAAGACGCGCATGGCCTGCCTGATGCCGCTCGCCGCGGCCCGCGCCGGACTGGTGCACGTGCCGATCAACCCGCTGCTGAAGCGGGCGCAAGTGGCGCATATCCTTGCGGACTGCGGGGCGGGGCTGCTGATAACGCAACCGGCACGGGCGGGCACACTTGAAACCGGAGATGTGCCGACGTCATGTCGCCAGTGCGTCGAAGACGATGTGGCCGATGCTGACGTCCTGCCGCCGTCAGATGCTGATCCACAGGCGCTCACGGCCATTCTCTATACCTCCGGATCTACCGGCCCGCCAAAAGGCGTGATGCTCAGCCATGCCAATCTGTGGCTCGGTGCGATCAGCGTCGCACATTATCTGAAAGTCACCCACGCTGATCGGACCTTGTGCGTGCTGCCGTTCAGCTTCGATTACGGCCAGAATCAGCTGTTCTCGACCTGGGTAGCGGGGGGCAGCGTTGTGCCGCTCGATTATCTGACGCCACGCGACGTGATCAAAGCGGTCGATCGGTTCGGGGCGACGACGCTGGCCGGGGTGCCACCGCTGTGGACTCAGTTGCTCGATGCCGATTGGCCAGATGCCGTCGCTGCCAAGCTGAAACGGCTCACCAATTCGGGCGGTGCGTTGACGGTGCGGATGGTGCGGGCGCTGCGGGCCCGGTTTCCTGCGGCCGATCTCTATCCGATGTACGGTATCACCGAGGCGTTTCGATCGACTTATCTCGATCCGTCGCTGGTCGATGCGCATCCCGAATCCATGGGGAAAGCGATACCTTTTGCCGAGGTAATGGCTGTGCGCCCCGATGGGACCCGCGCTGCGCCCGCCGAGGCCGGCGAACTCGTCCATGCCGGGCCGCTCGTATCGATGGGATATTGGCGCGATGCCGCGCGGACCGCCGAGCGTTACCGCCCCGCGCCGCCCTTTTTTACATCGGGCGGCATGGCGGTTTTTTCTGGCGATCAGGTGGTCGAAGGCGCCGATGGGATGTTCCGGTTCGTCGGCCGGCAGGATGAGATGATCAAATCGGCCGGCAACAGGATCAGCCCGACAGAGGTTGAGGAAGCCGTGCTGGCAGGCGGGGAAGCGACGGAGGCGGTTGCGATCGGGGTGCCTGATGACCGGCTGGGCCAGGTGATCGTAGTGGTCGCGCGTGCCAATGGTGCCGCCGAGAATGCCGAGCAGGCCTTGCGCGATCGACTGCGGCGTGATTTGCCAGGCTTCATGCAACCCGCTCGATATGATTGGCGCGACGCCCTGCCGCGCAACGCCAATGGCAAGCTCGACCGGGCCGCGCTGAAGGCTGAGGTGACATCATGAAGCCGATGGGGCCGATCCCGCCAGCCTTTGCCGATCAGCGGGGCGACCTGATGATCGCTGGTAAGACATGGGCTGAATGGATTGAAAAGACAGGGGACACGCCGCTTTTCGTCTATGATTTTGGGATCATTGCCGCCCAGATCGCTGCCCTCCGCGTGGCGCTACCGGTGGGTGTTAGCATCCATTATGCCGTGAAGGCCAATCCGTTCGCGCCGCTGGTGCGCGCCATTGCGCCACTGGTCGATGGCCTCGATATCGCTTCGGCAGGCGAACTGGCGCTCGTGTCGCGCGCGGCACCGGGATTGCCGGTCAGCTTTGCGGGGCCGGGCAAGCGCGATGACGCATTGGCGGCAGCGATCCGCGCGGGCGTCACGATCAATCTGGAATCGGCCAGCGAGGCGACACGCGCGCTGGCGATCGGCGACCGGCTGGGCATCGCGCCCCGGCTCGCGGTGCGCGTGAACCCGTCGTTCGAGCTGCGCGGATCGGGGATGCGGATGGGCGGGCGGGCATCGCCGTTCGGGGTCGATGCCGATGCGGTGCCGTCGCTGGTCGCGATGATCCGGGCTGCGGGTGCCGAGTGGCGCGGGCTGCACATTTTCGCCGGATCGCAAACGCTCGATACGGCCGCGATCATCGATAGTCAGGCAGCGACGCTCGCACTAGCGGGCGATCTGGCCGACCGGATCGGCGCACCACCGCCGTTGGTCAATCTCGGCGGTGGCTTCGGCATTCCCTATTTCCCCGGCGATACACCAGTTGACGTCACCGCTATCGGCGCAGCGCTGGGTGACGCCTTGGCGTCAGCGCCTACCTCGCTCACCGGAGCAAGCTATGCCGTTGAACTGGGTCGGTGGCTGGTGGGGACCTGTGGGGTTTATCTGACGCGGATCGTCGATCGGAAGGAAAGCCGAGGCGAAACCTTTCTGGTCACCGATGGCGGGCTGCACCACCAATTGGCCGCATCGGGCAATTTCGGCACGGTCGTTCGCCGAAATTACCCCGTTGCGGTCGCCCACCGTATGGGCGAGCCCGCCACCGAGACCGTCACCGTGGTGGGCTGTCTGTGTACCCCCCTCGACCGGCTTGCGGACCAGGTGGCGCTGCCCCATGCCGAGCCCGGCGACGTCATCGCGCTCTTTCTGGCGGGCGCTTACGGCCTCTCAGCCAGCCCCACGGCATTTCTGGGGCACCCGCTGCCGACTGAGGTTCTGGCGGGTTTACCAGACAATCCTAACGCTATCTTCACCTCTTGAAACCATATCACTGGCCATAGCTACGTGTAGAGCCGGGTGACGTCACCGTTCTCTGCGCGCCAGCCGGAGGATTAAGTGATGCGTTTCGAACGGTTTTCCAGGGTTTTGGGCGGGTCGATCGCGGCGGCGATGCTCGTATCCGGATGTATTCCAGGCGGCGGTCGCCCTGAGCTGCCGCCCGCCGCTTTTGTTGCCTCGCAGGAACAACCGGGTGAAGAATACATCATTGGTCCGCTCGATCAGCTCAACATCTTCGTGTGGCGTAACCCGGAACTGTCGTCGAAGGTGCAGGTGCGTCCCGACGGCCGCATCACCACGCCACTGATCAGCGACATGCCTGCGGTCGGCAAGACGCCGGCGATGCTCGCCGACGATATGAAGATCGCGCTGGGCGAATATATCAAGGACCCGATCGTCTCGGTGATCGTGGAGAATTTCTCGGGCACGTTCAGCCAGCAGGTCCGCATTGTCGGTGCGACTGAGAAGCCCGCATCGCTGCCCTATCGCGCCAATATGACGCTGCTCGACGCGATGATCGCAGTCGGCGGCCTCAGCGAATTCGCGGCGGGCAACAAGGCGCGGCTGATCCGCTATGATCGCAACACCGGGCGCCAGTCTGAGTTTCAGCTGCGGCTGTCGAGCCTGCTCAAGAACGGCGATTCATCGGCAAATGTGAAGCTCCAGCCCGGCGACGTCATCATCATCCCGGAAAGCATGTTCTGAGGATGCTGGCATGAACGGCCTTTACGACGAACTGCGCATCGCGCTGCACGGGATCTGGAAGCGCCGCTGGCTTGCGCTGGCGGTGGCATGGGGCGTGTGTGTGCTCGGCTGGTTATTCGTGTCGCAAATCCCCAACAGCTATTTGTCACGCGCGCGGGTTTCGGTGCAAATGCAGTCGATCTTGCCGAGCAAGATCGGCATTACCGCCGACGAGCAATCGCGCGACATCGATCGGGTCCGCCAGACGCTGACGTCTGCGGTCAACCTCGCCAAGGTCGTCCGCGGGACCGATCTCGCGGCAACCGTCGCCAATGAGCGGGACGTGGCTGACCGGGTCGCAAGTCTGCAGGCGGCGATCAAGGTGACCGCGCAGCAGGACAATCTGTTCGAAATCACGGCATCGTCGACCAGCCCCAAGCTGGCGCGCCAGATCGTCCAGAAGCTGATCGACATTTTCGTCGAGGAGAATCTGGCGGGTGACCGCGATGAGACGACCCAGACGCTCCAGTTCCTCGACGGGCAGCTTTCGCAGCGCCAGAAGCAATTGCAGGAAAGCGAAGCCAAGCGCGCCGACTTCCAGAACCGCTATCTTGGCGCATTGCCGGGTACCGGCACGCTCAATGACCGGATCGGCAGCGCACGCGCACAGATGGCGCAGGTCGACGGTGATCTGGCGGCGGCGCAAAGCGGATTGGCGGCGATCACGGCGCAAATGGCGGGCGTCTCGCCCAATGTTGCCGGCGGTGGTGGCGGTGCAGCAGGACCGGCGCGCGCGCGCGTCAACGCCATTCTGGGCCAGCTGGCCGAAGCGCGCGGCCGTGGCTTTACCGAATCGCATCCTGATGTCGTCGCGCTCAAGAGCCAGCTCGCGCAGGCACAATCGGCTGCACGCAACGAACCGTTGAGCGCCGGTCTTGCCGGATCGGGCAACCCTGTCTTCATGTCGCTCCAGTCGTTGCGTGCCGACAAGCAGGCGCAGGTCGCCGCACTGAGCGCGCGCAAGGCACAACTGCAGAGCGATCTCACGCAGCTCCAGTCAAAGCTGAGCGGCGATCCAGGGGTCGCGGCCGAGCAGGCGCAGCTCGAACGCGACTATCAGGTGCTGAAGGATCAGTATGACAAGCTGCTCGCTGACCGTGAGGACATCAAGCTGCGCGGCCAGGTGCAGAATCAGACCGATGCGATCAAGTTCAGCGTGATCGATCCGCCCACCGCACCGCGTGCACCCACCGCGCCCAACCGGCCGTTGCTCCTGACCGGCGTGCTGATCGCCGGTCTCGGCGCCGGGATCGGTGCCGCGTTTGCGCTGGGCCAGCTCCGCACGACCTTTGCGACGGCAAGCCGCCTGGAACGCGCCACGGGCATGCCCGTCATTGGATCGATCGGGGAGCTGGTGACGGATGCGCAACGCGTGCTTCGGCGCAAGCACTTCACCTATTTCGCCGGGGGCACTGGCGGTTTGATGGCGGCCTATGTCGCGCTGATCGGGGTTGAATTTCTGCAACGGGGGATGGCGGCATGAGTGAAATGCGTCCGATCCGGCCCGGTGGTTCGTTGCTCGAACGCGCGGCGGCAATTTATGATTTCGAAGCCGAATTCCGCAGCGTCGGCGTCGCACCGATGCCCGCTTCGATTCCGCCACTCACGGCCACACCGGTCGTGCCTGCAAAATCTGAGCCTACTGCGTCAGCCGACGTGCCGGTAGCCCGATCCGCTGGGCAGGGTGCAATCGACCGTGCGCTGCTCGCGGCGCAGGGCTTGCTCGTGCCGGGTGCCCCGGTCGGGGTGCTCGCCGAGGAGTTCCGGCTGGTCAAACGCCAGCTCTTGCTTACCGCTCGCGGAGTGAGGGCGACGCATGGCGACCGGTCACGAACTATTTTGGTGTGCTCGGCGAACCCGAATGAGGGCAAGACCTATTGCTCGCTCAACCTCGCGATGTCGCTGGCCGCGGAGCGCGATACCGATGTGCTGCTGGTCGATGCCGATTTCGCCAAACCCGATGTAATGGAGCGGCTGGGCCTGAGAGAGGGGCGGGGACTGCTCGATGCGCTCGCCAACCCGGCGATCGATATCGAATCCTGCGTGATCGCAACCGATGTGCCCCAGCTGAGCCTGCTGCCAGCAGGCACCAAGAGCAACCAGGATACCGAACTGCTCGCCAGCGAGCGTACGTCCGTGCTGATCCAGCAGCTGCTCGACGCGAACCGGCGCCGCATCGTGATTTTCGATTCGCCGCCCGCGCTCGCCGCGTCGCCTGCCGCCACTCTTGCCCAGCATGTCGGCCAGGTGATGTTGGTGGTGCGTGCCGATCGGACAAGCGAAGGCGAACTGCGGGACGCGGTTGGCCTGCTGGGTGGCTGTGCCGAAATCCAGCTGCTGATCAATGCCGTTTCCTATGCGCCCGGGGGGCGTCGCTTTGGCAGCTATTATGGCTTGGAGGAGCCCAAATGACGCGGTTCGCCATCCTTATCGTCGCGCTTGGCGGCGCCAGCATCTTGGCAACGCCCGCCGATGCCCGCAAACACGACGTCACGCCCTATATAGAGATCGGGCAGATCGTCGCAGCTGATCTCAACACCAATGACGTGCTGACCTATTCGACGGTCGCGGTCGGTGTCGATGCGTCGGTTTCCACGCGCCGGGTCGAAGCGCAGGTCAGCTATCGCTACGAGCGCCGCATTGGCTATCAGGACCGGATCGACGACAGCGACATCCACAGTGGCCTGGCGCGGGCGGCGGTGAATGTCGTGCCGGGTGTCAGCGTTGAAGGCGGCGCGATCGCGACTCGGGCGCGTTCCGATGTGCGTGGGGCCAATCCCGGCGTCCTGGTCGGCAATGTCGACAATATCGCCCAGATCTATTCGGTCTATGCCGGCCCGACGGTTGGCACCCATGTCGGCCCAGTGGGGGTCAGCGCGAGCTATCGCTATGGCTATACGAAGGCGGAAGCCGTCGGTTCGACCGGTGTTGCGCCGGGCCAGCCGCGCCTCGACGCGTTCGACAGTTCGCGCAGCCAATTGGCGCAGGCGAGCCTCAATCTGAAATCGGGCACGGTGCTGCCCGTCGGCGTGACGGTGAGCGGGGCGTGGGAACGCGACGATGCGGCGCAGCTCGACCAGAAATATGAAGGCAAATATGCGCGCGGCGATCTGCTGCTGCCGGTCAGCGGCACGCTCGCCATCGTTGGTGGTGCTGGCTATGAAAATATCCAGGTAACGCAGCGCGATGCCGTAATCGGTGCGGGTGGCCAGCCGGTCGTCGACGGCAACGGCCGTTTCCAGACGGATCCCGCCAGCCCGGCACGAATCGCTTATAGTTTCGACGGAATCTATTACGATGCCGGCGTTGTGTGGCGCCCCAGCAAGCGCACGCAACTGGAGGCGCGGGTCGGCAAGCGGTACGGCACTACCAGTTTTACCGGATCGTTCAGCTATGCACCCACTCAGGCGGTCGCGATCCGCGTCGGCGTCTATGATGGTATCCAGACCTTTGGTCGCCAGCTGCAAAACGGGCTCGCCAATGTCGGCACCAGTTTCAACGCCGGGCGCGCGGGCGGCTTTGGTGGCGAATTCAATGGCTGCATCTTCGGTGCCGAAGGTGGCGCGGCGGGCAACTGCCTGAACGGCGCGCTGCAATCGGTATCAACCGCCGCTTACCGTGCGCGCGGCGTCGACGCGCTGATTTCCGTCAGCCGGGGACCACTCACCTTTGGCGCGGGCGCAGGCTATGCCAATCGCGAATTCCAGTCGGCAGCGGGCGCGGGCGGGTTCACCGTCAACGGCATCACCGACGAGAGCTATTACGCGCAGGCTTTCATCTCCCGCGCGCTGGATAGCAGCACCTCGATCGATGCGACCGCCTTCGCCAATTATTACCAAAGCAACCTTGCCGGTGCGACTGACGTATATGGCATTGGCGCGACGGGCACGTTCAGCAAGCGCTTCGGGCGGTTGGGGACGCAGGCGTCGGTTGGCGTATACAGCTTCGGCCAGCAGGGGCAGGAGACGACAATATCGGTACAGGGCTTGCTGGGGGCCCGATATTCGTTTTGACGATGAACGATGATCGGCCTGGTTGGGATAATGACGAATGTACGATGATCATTATGGATTGAGCGGCCGGCCGTTCCAGCTGACGCCCGATCCGCGTTTCTGGTTCGAATCGGCCACGCACAAAAAGGCGATGGCCTATCTCGGCTATGGGCTGAGTCAGGGTGAGGGGTTCATCGTCGTCACCGGGGATATCGGCGCGGGCAAGACGACGCTGGTTGGCCATTTGATGGCGACGATTGACCGTGAACGCCTGCACGCGATCAAAATCGTATCGAGCCAGATCGAGGCCGATGATCTGCTGCGGATGGTGGCATCCGGCCTCGATATCGATCCGACGAATCTGGTGAAGGCGCAGCTGCTGAGCGCGATTGAGCGCGGTCTGCACGCGGTCGCGCGGAGCGGGCGGCGGACCCTGCTGATCGTTGACGAGGCGCAGGCACTTCCCGTGTCCGCGCTGGAAGAATTGCGAATGCTATCGAACTTTCAGGCGGGCGGCCATGCGCTGCTCCAGATCTTCCTGCTTGGCCAGCCCGAGTTTCGCCGCCAGTTGCAGGGCGCGGCGGGGCTCGAGCAATTGCGCCAACGCGTCATCGCGATGCACCATCTCGATCCGATGGGACGCGACGAAGTCGAGCCCTATATGCGCCACCGGCTCGCCGTCGTTGGCTGGCAGGGACGGCCGCAATTCACGCCAGACGCGATTGCTGCGCTGTACCGCGGATCAGAGGGCGTGCCACGCCGCCTGAATCAGCTGGCCGGGCGCGTGTTGCTGTTCGGCGCTATCGAGCAAATCGACACGATTGACGGTGCGGCAGTCGACGCGGTGATTGCCGATATCGCGGGCGATACGCCGGCAGTTGCAATCACGCCGTCGCCTGAGCCCGTTCGGCCTGCGCCTGCGCCTGCGCCGGCGCCGGTCGCACCTGAGCCGCTGCCCATTCGGCACGATCAGGCGTGGCAGCCACCCGGCCCACCCGCTGAACCGGCAACCGAAACGCAGGCGTCGCTCGAAGCGCGCGTGGTAGCGCTCGAGTCGCGGCTTGAAGAGCAGGAACTGGCGCTGCGTCGCATTCTGACGCTGTTGATTGACTGGGTCGAGGGCGACAGCCACCGGCCAGATTTGTCGTCGCTGCAAAGCCCCGCTGCATGAACGCAGTCACCCCGTTCTGCGCCACCGACACGCGTGTGTGCAACGCGATGTCGGTCGATGTCGAAGACTGGTTTCAGGTCGGTGCGTTCGAATCCGTGATCGACAAGGCCGACTGGCCGACGCTGGAGGCGCGCGTCGAACGCAACACCGATGCCGTGCTCGCGCTGTTCGCCGAAACGGGCGTGAAGGCGACGTTCTTCACCCTGGGCTGGGTGGCGCAGCGCCATCCGGCGCTCGTTCGCCGGATCGTCGAAGCAGGGCATGAGATTGCGAGCCACGGCTGGGATCACCAACGGGTGTTCACGATGACCGCGGACCAGTTTCGTGCCGACCTACACGATGCGCGCATGGCGATCGAGGACGCGGCCGGGGTGGTTGTGACTGGTTACCGCGCGCCGAGTTTTTCGATCGATCAGCGCACCCCCTGGGCGCATGCCGTGCTCGCCGAGGCAGGATATCGTTACTCTTCCAGCGTCGCGCCGATCGCGCATGATCATTATGGCTGGCCCGATGCGCCGCGTACCGCTTACCGTCCACTCGGCGACGCTGGGTTGATCGAGTTGCCGATCACCATTGCCCGTTTTGCGGGGCGGGAGATGACAACCGGCGGCGGCTTTTTCCGGCTGTTCCCAGCAGCAATTACCCACCGGGCCGTGCGCGCAGCCAATGCCGATGGCGACCGGCCAGCAATATTCTATTTCCATCCCTGGGAGATTGACCCCCGCCAGCCGCGCGTTGCTCAAGCCCCGCTAAAATCGCGACTGCGCCACTACAGCCGATTGGGCGCAATGGCGGGCAAACTGCGGACGCTGATCGGCGCCCATCAATGGGGTCGAGTGGACGGCGTCGTCGCCGTCGAGGCAGCGCGCTTGCCGTGACCATGCCGTTGCTCGCCATGCCGCTCGGCCTGCGTGCCGGTGATTTGTACGATCGCAATGACCGTGCACGGATCGACGCGTTCGTGCGCGCCCATCCGGATGCGACACCTTTTCACCTGCCTTCATGGAATATTGCAGTGGCAACAGGCTGCGGTCAGCGCGCGCATTGCCTGATCGCGGAGCGCGCCAATGGCGACATCGTCGGCATCCTGCCGCTGACCGAAATCGCCTCGCCCTTGTTTGGTCGGGCGCTGGTATCGACGGGATTTGCGGTTGGCGGTGGCATCCTGGCCTCCGGCGACGATGCCGTGCCGGTGCTTGCCGACGGTGGTTGGGCACTCGCCCAGCAATTGAGGTGCCCGACGATGGAACTGCGCGGCGGCCCTATCCCCCGTGACGATTGGCACGTCGATGAATTGACCTACCTGAACTTCTCGCGCGATCTCGCCGCGGATGACGACGCCGAACTTGCGGCCATCCCCCGCAAACAGCGCGCCGAGGTGCGTAAGGGATTGGCCGCCGGGCTGGATATCGAAACGGGTTGTCACGATACCGTCGCGCGCGCACACTATTCGGTATATGCGCAATCAGTGCGGAACTTGGGCACGCCCGTTTTCCCAAGCCGACTGTTCCGCGAAGTTTTACGCGAATTTGGTGAATCAGCCGATATCCTTGTCGTTTCGGACAAGGGAAGGCCAGTGGCGAGTGTGTTGAGCGTTTATATGAACGGGACGGTCTATCCCTATTGGGGTGGTGGCACGCAGGCGGCTCGGGGGTTGCGCGCCAATGACCTTATGTATTTCGCGTTGATGGGCCATGCGCGCGCGCGGGGTTGCACGCGCTTTGATTTTGGCCGGTCCAAGGCAGGCACCGGGCCTGCGGCGTTCAAGAAGAATTGGGGCTTTGACGGTCGGCCGCTGCGTTATGCCAAGCGCGCGCCAGCGGGGCAGCAACCGCGCGAGATCAACCCGCTCAGCCCGCGCTACCGGATGCAGGTCGCGGCTTGGCGCAAGCTGCCGCTTTGGGTCGCCAACGGCATTGGTCCCTTGATTTCACGGGGGCTTGGCTGATGGGCGATATCCTGTTCCTGACCCACCGGATCCCGTACCCGCCCGATCGCGGCGACAAGATCCGCGGATTCAACATTGTCCGCCATTTGTCGACGCGCAAACGCGTGCATGTGATCGCCTTTGCCGATGATTCTCGTGATCTGAAGCGCAAGAACGGGCTCGCGCCCTTTACCGGCAACCGATCGATCATCTGGCGATCGAAGCCGCGTTGGCTCGCTGCGCTACAGGCCTTGGCATTCCGACGGCCGATTTCGCTGACCGCGTTTGAAAACGGATCGGTGCAGGAAGCCGTCACCAACCTGCTCGCGCGTCACTCGATCGATACGATTTTCGTCTTTTCGAGCCAGATGGCGCAATACTTGCCGGCCAAGCCCCGGCAAAAGGTGATCATGGATTTCGTCGACATGGATTCGGCGAAGTTCGAAGCTTATGCAAAAACATCGTCCGGGCTGACCCAGTGGATGATGCAGCGCGAAGCGACCTTGCTGTTGGCGCATGAAAAATCGGTGGCGAGCAAGGTCGACGCGAGCCTTTTCGTGAGCGCACAGGAGGCAGCGCTATTCTGCGAACGGACAGGCGCCAAGCGCGTCCATGTCGTGGAAAACGGCATCGACACCGTATTTTTTGATCCCGCTGCCGCCTTCAAGCGGATCGAATCCACCGGCGCCTTGATCGTTTTCACGGGCCAAATGGATTACCGACCCAATATCGAAGCCGTCACATGGTTCGTCGAAACGATCCTGCCGCATATCCGCGTTGCGCACCCCAGCGCCCGATTTGCGATTGTCGGTCGTAATCCCACCGATGCCGTCAAGGCGCTCGCAAAGCAGCCGGGGGTTATTGTGACGGGCGAAGTGGCAGATGTTCGTGGCTGGCTTGCTGCCGCTGCCGTTGTGGTCGCGCCGTTGAAGCTCGCGCGCGGGGTGCAGAACAAGGTGCTCGAGGCGATGGCAATGGGGCGTCCCGTGGTGGCTTCCATTGCCGCTGCCGAAGGTATCGATCATGCCGATACGATCCGCACGGGTGGTACTGTTGGTGAGATTGCCGAGGAAGTGATCCGATTGATCGCTGATCCCGCAAAGGCGTTAGCGCTTGGCACGGCCGCGCGCGATCAAGCGATTGCACGTTACAGTTGGGATGCGCGCCTTGCTGCGCTGGATGAGATTCTCGGTATCGGCACCAGGCAGCCCCCGGCCCGAAAGTCGGCTGCATGACGATGGCCTTTCCGGCCGCCGATTTTACGGCGGACGGCGGGCCGATTTCCGCCGCAGCATGGAAGCGCCAGGGCGGTGTGCTCGCCGCGCTGTCGCTGATCATGATCGTGTTGTTCTGGAATGACAGCGCCGATCTTGCGCGGATCTGGTGGACGAGCACGACCTTCGGACATTGTCTTTTCATCGGCCCCGTCATTGGCTGGCTGGTGTGGCAACGCCGTCCTGACCTCGCCAAGCTATGTCCTGCAAGCTGGTGGCCGGGGTTATTGCTGGTTGGGGCAGGGGGGCTCGCCTGGTTCATCGGCGATGCGGCGGGCGTTGCGCTTGCCCGGCATCTGGGGCTCGTGATGATGCTGCAGGGCGCGGTGGTGACGCTGCTTGGCCCCTATGTCGCGCGCGGGCTGCTGTTTCCGCTGGCCTATGCATTTTTCCTGGTGCCGTTCGGGCAATCGCTTGAAGGCCCGCTCCAATCGGCAACCGTTGCGATGGTCATGCCGCTGCTCGCGCTATTCGGCGTACCGGCCACGGTCGATGGCGTATTGATTACCATTCCCAACGGCTATTTCGAAGTCGCGGAAGCCTGCTCGGGTGCGAAGTTCGTGATCGCGATGATCGCCTATGGCACGCTGGTGGCACATGTCGCCTTCGTTGCGTGGAAACGTCGGATTGCCTTCATGGCAATGGCGCTGATCGTGCCCGTGATCGCCAATGGCCTGCGTGCCTTCGGTACCATCTATGCCGCGCACCTCACCTCGGTTGAGGCGGCCACGGGCATGGATCATATCGTTTATGGCTGGGTGTTCTTCGGGGTGGTGATGGCCGCGGTGATCGCCATCGGATGGCACTGGTTCGATCGTGATCCGGATGCGCCATGGTTCGATGCCTCGGCGCTGCAGCGCGTGCCCCACCAGCGGGTCGAACCATTGATCGCGGCCGCGTTGACGTTGACGATTGCCTCCGGCTTTGTGGCGTGGGCGACGGAGATTTCAGCGCAGGTCGCGCCGCTGCCGGATCGGATCGCCCTGCCCGAGGTCCCGGGTTGGTCGCGTACGGGACCAAATCTGGCTGCGCCCTGGCAACCGCATTATCCCACCGCTGATCATGTCGTCTCCGGCCGGTACACCGATCGGCAAGGGCACAGCGTCGATCTCTCCATCGCCCTCTTCGGCAGCCAGCGCGAAGGCAAGGAATTGGTTTCGTTCGGCACCGGAGCGCTCCGCGAGGATGATCGCTGGGTGCGGGTCGCCAACCAGCCTGACATTGCCGGGGGCAGCACCATGCGCATCACAGCACCGGGCCCGGTCGAGCGCGTGGTCGCCAGCTGGTATCAGGTCGGTTCGGTTGTCACAGCCAGTCCCCGGGCCGTAAAAATCGAAACGCTGAAAGTGAAACTGCTTGGCGGCTCGCCACGTGCGGTTGCGGTGCATCTGTCCGCACAGCTTCTGCCGGGTGAAAATGCCAGCGCTACCATCACGCGTTTCATCACGGCTGCCGGGCCAATCGATCGACTGGTGGACCGCGTCGCCAGCGGCCAGTAGAGCGACGATATGGTGCCGGTCAGCGGCGGGGGGATTTCAGAACAGCATGTGCGGCATTGCCGGAATCTTCTATCCCGCCACGCCCAAACCGGTCGACCCGGCGCGTATCACCGCGATGGCCAATGCACAGGCGCATCGCGGTCCGGATGGATCGGGCGTATGGACCGCGCCCGGTGTTGGCCTTGGCCATCGGCGATTGGCGATCATCGATCTCGGCGGCGGCGCGCAGCCGATGGCGAGTGCCGATGGTGCACTGACCGTAACTTTCAACGGTGAAATCTACAATTTTCGGGCGGTCCGCGCCGAACTGGAATCAAAGGGCGCACGGTTTCTGACCAACAGCGATACCGAAGTATTGCTCCACGGCTGGGCGGCCTGGGGCGCGGCAATGCTCGATCGCCTGAACGGCATGTTCGCCTTTGCGCTCCACGATGCCCGCGCGCAGTCGTTGTTCCTCGCGCGCGATCGGTTGGGCGTGAAGCCACTCCATTATGTCGAGCTGTCCGACGGCGGCATCGCTTTTGCGTCCGAACTGAAGGGCCTGCTCGCCCACCCTCTGCTCCGTCGTGCGCCCGATATACGTGCGGTCGAGGATTACATGGCGTTCGGCTATGTGCCCGACGACACATGCCTGATCGCCGGCGTGAAGAAGCTCGCGGCGGGGCACAGTCTGCTGCTGACGCGCGGCAAGCCCGTGCCTGAACCGCAGCAATGGTGGGATCTCGATTTCAGCCAGCGCGCTTCCGGATCCGCAGCCGCATTGGGCGAACAGCTCGTCGATCTGATGCGCGACGGGGTCCGTTCTCGGATGCTCGCGGATGTCCCGCTGGGGGCGTTCCTGTCGGGCGGGGTCGATAGTTCGGCCGTCGTCGCGCTGATGGCCGAGGCATCGAAGCGTGCTGTGAAGACCTGCACGATCGGCTTCGATGCCGCCGATCATGACGAGCGCGGCTACGCCAGCCAGATCGCCGCGCTGTTCGCCACCGAACACCGCGAACGGATCGTCGCAGCCGATGATTTTGCGCTGATCGACACGCTGGTCGCGGCATTCGACGAACCCTTTGCCGACGCATCAGCGCTTGCCACTTACCGGGTGTGCGAACTCGCGCGCGAGCAAGTGACGGTTGCGCTGTCGGGCGACGGCGCCGATGAGGCGTTTGCTGGTTATCGCCGCTACCGGTTTCAGGCCACCGAAGAGCGGGTGCGGGCGTTGGTGCCTGCTACGTTTCGATCGTCGCTGTTCGGCAAGCTCGGTGCACTGTACCCCAAGGCGGATTGGGCGCCCCGGCCTCTCCGCGCCAAGACGACGCTGCTCGGCTTGGCAGACGATGGTGCGACTGCCTATGCGCGGTCAGTCGGCGTCACGACACCAGCGCTGCGCGCGCAGCTGTTCACCGATGCAGCACGGCAGGCGCTTGGCGGGCATGTCGCTGAAGCCATGTATATTAGCACCATGCGGGATGCCCCGGTGCGCGAGGCGCTCGACCGCGCGCAATATGCCGATTTCAAGCACTGGCTGCCCGGGGATATCCTGACCAAAGTCGATCGCACCAGCATGGCCGTCAGCCTGGAGGCGCGCGAACCGTTGCTTGATTACAAGCTGATCGAATTTGCCGCGACTTTGCCCGTTTCGATGCGGATCAGGGCGGGGGAGGGCAAGTGGATCATGAAAAAGGCCATGGAGCGCTATCTGCCCCGCGATATTCTCTATCGCCAGAAGATGGGCTTCGTGACCCCGATCAGCGCCTGGTTTCGCGGGGCGCTGGCTGACGAAGCGGCGGCACTGGCATCGTCACGCGTGCTGGCGGGGACGGGGTGGTTCGAGATGGCCGCCATCGCAAAGCTCGCCGCTGAACACCAATCCGGCCGTGCTGAACACGGCCGGACCTTGTGGCAATTGGTGATGCTCGAACGGTCGATGCAACGCTTGTTCGGGTAAACCCGATTACGGGTGACCCATGCCGCCTATCGACATGCCCGCATGTAGCGTCAGCGCGATCAGGCAAAGCGACGAGAGAGAGAACAGCGTAAATCGAACGATTACGCGGTTCACCAGCACTTGCACCAGACTGTGCGCCACGCGCAGCCCGACATAACCCCAGGCGATGGTCAGGTTCACGCCGTCGCCGGTGCCGATCAGGGCATGGGTGATCGCGATCGCGTAGAAAATCGTCGGCTGCTCGTGCAGGTGGTTATAGTTGTCCGCCGGCCATTGCTGCTTGGGGGGAATGATCGCCTTCAAGTCCGATCCGGCGCCGCCGACCAGGTTGAACGTGTCGATTTTCGCTTTGCGCATGGCGGGGAGCCGCGTCGCATACATCCAGAGCCACATAACGAGGCTCCACGCCGCCAACGCGACGACGGTAGCAAGAATTGGACTGTTCATGACAAAAAACTCCCCCGGAATTGGTTTTCCGAGGGGAGCGGTGACTCACTATGTTTCGAAATGCAACCGATCAGTCGAAGATCGCGCCCCAGCGACGCTTAGTACGATCCTTCCAAAGGCCGCGGTGATAAGCATCCGACGCGAGCAGCGGCATCACCGATCCGGCTTCGGCGAACACCATTTGCTCGATGCCGGTGTTGACCTTGCCCCAGCTCGCCGCTTCCTGCAGCGTCGATGACGAGCAAGCACCGTCACGCACATCGGCAACCGTGATCTGCACCGCGTATTTGTGCACCTCGACATCGTCATGGCCGAGGATTTCGGCGCAGACGACGGTGTCCTGGATGAAGTTCTTCGGCACGCCGCCGC
>CAZWAL010000003.1:0-46724 GCA_964631905.1 uncultured Stakelama sp. | reverse complement strand
TAGGTGATCGTGCCCGTACCCGTCGTGCTCGTCAGCGTGGCGATGCTGTTGCCGCTGTTGGTCAGCGTATAGCTGGCGCCGCTACCGAGCAGGTTCGCCGTCGTCGCGCTCAGCGCACCGGTCTGCGTGACCGCACCGCCGGTGTTGAACGTGAACCCGCCGGTGGTCGATACCGTACCGAAGCTCGTCGTCGTATTGTTGTTGAACAGCGATGCCGTCGCCGCCGTCGCGGTAAGCGAGGCAAAGCTGTTGCCGGTGTTGGTCAGCGTGAAGGTGCCGCCACCAGCCAGGCTCAGCGCGTTCGCAGTGAACGCCGCCGTCTGCGTCACGTTACCCGCCGACGTCAGCGTCAGCGTGTTGCCGTTCGTGTTAACCGCCGCGCCAAGCGCAATGCTGCCGCCCGTGAGCGACGTCGCGCCGCCGGTCAGCGTGCCAGCCCCGCTTGTCGACAATGCACCGAGCGCACTCAAGGTCAGCGCGTTGCTGCCCGTGTTTACCGCATCTTCAACGCTCAGCGTCGATCCCGTTGCTGTCGCATTGATCGTCAGCGCGCCCGAGGTGCTGATGCTGTTGACCGTCGTTGCCGCACCAATGTTGCGCAAGGTGATCGCACCCGTCGTCACACCGCCCGTCGTCACCGACGCAAAGCTGTTGGCCTGACCGCCCAGGTTATACGTCCCGCCAGCCCCATTCAGCGTCAGCGCACCCGCCGTGAACGCCGCGGTCTGATCGGCCGTCCCGGTCGTCGTTAACGTCAGCGCGCCGCCACGCGTGTTGACCGCGCCACCTAGCGCAATGCCGCCATTGCCCGCGATAATGCTCGTATCGAACGCGGCGCTCATGTTCGCGCCGATCGATCCCGTCGTCGCGTTGATCGAAACCGCGCCGGCTGCCGCCGTCAACGTCAGCGGCGCAGCAGCGCTGCCAGACCGGTTGATCGCGGCATTGACCAGCACATTGCCTGTGGTCGCCATCAACTGCGATGCCGCCCCAAAGCTGATCACATCAGCAACCGTCAGCGTGCCGCCGCTCGTTACGGCCAGCCCGCCGGTCGTCGTCACCGGACCAAGGCTAAGAGCCCCCGCATTAGTGAAGCTGATCGATCCGGTATTGCCCGACAGCGTGCCGACCGAATTGCTATTCGTCAGCACATAGCTTCCGCCCGTGCCGAGGAGATTGGCTGTTGCCGCGCTCAGCGTGCCGGTCTGCGTGACGGCCCCGCTCGTCGTGAACGTGAATGCCCCCGTCGTCGACACCGAACCGAAACTCGTCGCCGCCGCACCATTGGCCAGATTGATCGTCGCGGCCGTCGCCGTCAGCGAGGCAAAGCTATTACCCGATTGCGCAAGCGCAAAGCTGCCGCCGCCGAGCAGATTCAGCGCCCCTGCGCTGAACGTTCCCGCCGAGGTCTGCGATACCGTACCCGAAGACGACAGCGTCAGCGCATTGCCGTTCGCATTGACAGTGGCGCCGAGCGCGATCCCACTGCCCGTGATCGACGTGGTGCCCGCAGAAACGGTGCCACCCGCATTAAGCGCGACTGCGCCCCCGGTCGATGACAGCGTCAGCGTATTGGTGCCGCTGTCGATCGCCGCGCCAACTGCAATACCACCGCTGCCCGATGTCAGCGCGGTCGTGCCGGCCGTCGTGAGGGCGCCCACAACGCTGAGGGCAGACGTCCCGCCACCGGTGTCGACGCTCAGACCGCCGGTTGTCGTGGAAACAGGACCGATCTGCGTCGTCGCCGTGCCACTGTTGACCAGGCTGATGCTGCCCGCACCGCCCATGCCCGTGGTCAACGATGCAAATTTGTTGCCACTATTGGTAAGCGCGAAATCACCCGCACCGGTGAGTGTCAACGCGCCTGCGGTGAACTTCGCGATCGTTGCCGCGCTCTGCGTGACCGAACCGGTCGACGTGATCGCGAGCGCGTTCGTACCGGCATTGACCGCCGCGTTGAGCGCAATCCCAGCCGCCCCTGCGGTCAGCGACGTCATTCCGCTGGTGGTGACGCCCCCATCGATCGTGATGCCGGTGCCGGTTAGCGACGTGACGCCTGCCAATAGCGACCCGCCGCTATTTACCGCGACCGATCCACCGGTCGCCGCGAGCGTCAGCGCGTTCGTGCCCGAGGCGATAGCCGCATTCACCACGATCCCGCCCGTGCCCGCCGTCAGCGACGTCGCACCGGTCGTCGTTAGGTTGGCGCCAATCGTAACGCCGCTGCCGGTAATCGACGTCATCCCCGACGTGATCGTTCCCGCAGAATTGGACGTAACGGCCCCGGTCGCGTTCAGGGTGAGCGCGTTGCCGTTGGTATTGATGCCGGCGTTGACTCCAATGCCGCCCGTGCCTGCGGTGAGCGATGTCGTGGTTGCCGAGATCGCACCGACGACCGTCAGCGTCGAGCCTGTAGCGACCGAATTGACGGTGAGCGCGCCCGACGTCGTCACCGGCCCGATGCTGCTCGTCCCGCTGTTATTGGCGAGCGAGATGGATCCCGTAGTTCCCGTCAGTGAACCAAAAACATTGGCAGCGTTATTAAGCGTATAAGTCGTCCCGGTACCGTTCAGGTCCAAAGAACCGACCGAGAAGGCTGCCGACTGCGACACCGTGCCGGGCGTCGTCAACATCAGCGATCCGCCAACCGTCACCGGACCAGCCAGGACGAGTGAGGTGCCCACGCCGTTATACTTCAGATTGCCCGTCGTCGTAACGGCACCAAAGCTTGTCGTGGTGGCGCTGTTCACGAGTTCGATCGAGCCGGTATTGCCCGTCAGCATCGAGAACAGGTTGCTGTTAATCGCCAGCATGTGCGTGCCGGTGCCATTCAGCGTCAGCGTGTTCGTCGTAAACGCCGCGCCCTGCGTCGACATCCCGGTCGTATCGAGCGTCAACGTGCCGCCTGCGGTGTTGACCGACGCGTTCAGGCCAATCCCGCCCATGCCCGCCATGACGGCGGTGTTGAAGATCCCGCCGAGCGAACTGATCGCGGTATTGATGCTTACCCGGTTCGACGCCGTCAGTTGAATTGACGATGCCGCGCCCGATGATTTGCGCACCGTTGCATTCACCGTCACATCGCCGCCGGTCGATTGCAGCAACGATGACGATCCGCCACCGACCAATACCGATCCGTCAACCGACAGATTGCCAGCGCTCGTCACGCTCAGGCCACCCGTCGTCGTCACCGCGGCGACGCTAAGGGCCGCCGAATCCGTTACCGAGATCGATCCTGTCGATCCGGAAAGCGACGCAAAGCTGTTGCCGCCGTTGTTCAGCGTATAGGTGCCGCCCGCGCCGTTAAGGATCAGCGCGTTCGCGCTGAAGGCAGCAGTTTGTGTTACCGAGCCCGGCGTGCTGAGCGTGAAGGTGCTGCCCACCGAAACGATATCGGCAATCGAGATATCGCCGCCACTGGTGAACGAGAAGGCGGTATCCGTGGTCACCGGGCCGATGCTGGTTGCCGTTGTCGTTCCCTTGACCAGGGAGATCGAACCGGTGGTACCGCTCAGCGAGGTAAAGCTGTTGCCTACATTGGTAAGCGTGTAGGCGCCGCCGCTGCCGTTGAGGCTGAGCGCGCCTGCGGTGAACGCCGCCGATTGCGTGACATTGCCATTGCTGCTGAGCGCCAGCGAACCGCCGCTGGTGTTGATCGCGCTATTCAGTCCGATCCCGCCCGACCCGGACGAAAGCATGAGGTTCAGCGCTCCGGAGACCGAGCTGATGGTCTGGGAAACCGCGATCCGGTTCTGTGCGCTCATCGTCAGCGTCGCATCGGCACCGGCGGACTTGCTGATCGGCGAATTGACGGTGACGTTGTTCTGCGAACTGAGCGACGACGACGCGCCAAAAGTCAGTGCGCCATTGACCGAGATGTTGCCCGCGCTTGCCAGCTGGATGCCGTTCGTCGTCGTGACAGTGCCTGTGGTGGTCGCACCGCTATTGGCCAGATCGATCGTACCGGTATTGGCGGTGAGCGAGGCGAAGCTGTTGCCCGCATTGGTGAGCGAATAGGTGCCGCCCGTGCCGTTCAGCGCCAACGAATTCGCGCTGAATGCCGTCCCCTGGCTCACGGTGCCCGGGGTGCTGAAGCTGAGCGCGGTGGCGACGCTCAGCGCGCCGTCGAGCGTCAAGTTACCGGTGCTGGTCAGGCTGAGCGCGCCGGTGGTCGTCACCGGGCCGATGCTGGCGGTCGTTGCGCTGTTCGCGATGGAGATCGACCCCGTCGTGCCGGTCAGCGATCCGAAGCTGTTGGTCGCGGTGTTGAGCGCATAGCTCGTGCCACCGCCATTAAGATCGAGCGAACCGACCGAGAAGGCTGCCGATTGCGTCACCGATCCAGGTGTGGTGATGCTCAGCAGGCCGCTCACGCTGATCGCACCGTTCAGCATCAGCGACGTGCCGGCGCCATTATATTGCAGGCTGCTCGCCGTGATCGCATTGAAGGTTGTCGTCGCCGCGCGATTAACGAGCGTGATCGCCCCGGTGTTCGCCGACAAAGTGGAGAACACATTGTTTTCGGCGAGCAGGTGCGTGCCGGTGCCCAGCAGCGACAGGGAGCCGGTGGTGAACGCCGCCGTCTGCGTCGACATGCCGGTCGTATCCAGCGTCAGCGCACCGCCCGCCGTATTGATCGATGCGTTGAGCCCGATGCCGCCCATGCCTGCCATGATCGCGGTATTGAACGCACCGCCGAGCGAACTGATCGCCGTATTGACGCTGACCCGGTTCGACGCGGTCAACTGAATCGACGATGCCGCGCCAGCCGATTTGCGGACCGTCGCGTTAACGTTCACATCACCGCCGGTCGATTGCAGCAGCGATGTCGTTCCGCCGCCCACCAGGACCGCCCCGTCAACCGACAGATTGCCCCCGCTCGTCACGCTCAGGCCGCCCGTGGTGGTCACGGGACCAACGCTCAGCGCCGTGCTGTCCAAAACGGTAATCGACCCGGTTGAACCGGTCAGGGTGGCAAAATTGTTGCCGCTGTTGGTCAGCGTATAGCTGCCGTTCGTCCCGTTCAGGCTGAGGCCCGTAGTCGTCAATGCGCCGGACTGGCTGATCGAACCAGTTGTGCTGAGCGTGGTGTTATTGGTGACCGTCACCGCGCCGAGCGTGCTCGTCGAGCGGTTGTTGGTGATCGATAGCGTGCCGGTATTTGCCGTCAGCGTGCCGATGCTGTTGCCAGCGTTATTCAGCGTGTAGCTCGCGCCGCTCCCCGTCAGGTTTGCGCTGTCAGCGGTCAGTGCGCCGGTCTGCGTCACAGTACCACCGGTCGCGAACGCAAACGCCCCACTCGTCGTCACCGTGCCGAAGCTCGTCGCTCCGGCATTGTTGAACAGGCTGATCGCGCCGGTATTGGCGTTCAGCGTGTTGAAGCTGTTGGCGGCATTGGTCAGCGAAAAGACGCCGTTCGTGCCGTTCAGCGTCAGCGCGGTTGCCGAAAGCGGCGACGCGCCCTGCGAGATGGACGTATTGGTGCTCAACGTGAGTGCGCCGGTCGTCGTCACCGCGCCCAGAGTGCTGCCGCCAGAGCGATTATTGGTGGCCGAAAGCGTGCCGGTGTTCGCCGTCAACGTGCCAAAGCTGTTACCGCTGCTGTTCAGGGTATAGCTCGCGCCGGTGCCGTTCAGCACCAGCGTACCGGCGCTCTGGCCAGCGCCTGCCAACGTGCTCTGTGTGACCGTGCCGCCGGTGGTGAAGGTGAACGTGTTTGAAACGCTGCCGCCGGCGAAATCGGTCGTTGCGTTGCCGTTGACCAGCGTCACCGTGTTGGCGTTGGTCGTTTTCACCGACGTGAAGCTGTTGCCCGCATTCGTCAGCGTGATGGTCGCACCGCCCACATCCAGCAGACCGGCGGTGAAGGTGCCGCCCGTCGCCTGCGTCACATTGCCGCCGGCAAGCCTCAGACTGCCGCCGCTGGTATTGATCCCCGCGTTGAGCGCGATGCCGCCCGTGCCCGAAATGAGCTCGACGTTCAGCGGGCTGCCCGTCGCCGAACTGATGGCCTGGTTGACGGTGACGCTGGAATTGGAATTGACGTCGGACGTGATCATCAGGCTGATCGGCGACGCGCCCATTGAGTTGCGCGATAACGTGCCGTTGATGGTCACGCTGCCCGTCTCGGACGTCAGCGAGGACGCGGAACCGAAGCTGATCGCGCCAGCGACGGTCAACGCACCGCGGCTGGCAACACTGAGCCCATTGACGGTGGATATCGCGCCAAGGGTGGTCGCGTTAAAATTGGCAATCGAGATTGAATTGGCGCTGCCGGTAACGGTGCTGAGCAGATTCCCGAGAACGCCGCCGTTGTTGAGGACGTAGGAGGCAGGCCCCGTAAGATTGAGGGAAGGCGTCGCAACTCTCGTGCTCGCCATCTGAGTCACCGAACCGAATGACGTCAGCGATACTGACGTACCCGCCTGCAAATTGCCCAGTGTGCTGCCGTTGCGGCTGTTGAACAGGCTCAGAACATCGAGATCGGCGGTAACGGTCGCTATGCTGTTGCCGGTGTTATTGAGCGTGTACGTCGAGGTTACGCCCCGGAAATCGGCCGAATCCGCGGTCAGCGCACCGGTTTGGGTGACGTTGCCTGCAGTGTTGAATTTGAACGCGCCGGTCGTCGTCACTGTGCCGAACGTGGTCGGCCCGGTACCGTGCCGCAGGTCAATCGAACCGGTATTGGCGTCAAGCGTCGTAAAGGCGTTGGCCGCGTTGGTGAGTGTATAGGTGCCACCGGTGCCATTGAGCGCGAGCGCCCCAGTTGAGAAGGCGGCGACCTGCGTGCCCGCCCCCGTCGTGTTCAGCGCAAGATCGCCGCTGCGCGTGTCGACCGCGCCGCCGAGTGAAATACCGCCGCCACCAGCCAGGATCGAGACAACAAACGCATTATTCGTGGCCGATCCGATCGACCCGGTTCCCTGATCGATCGTCACCGCACCGTTGGTCGAGGCCGCACTCAGCGACAAGGTCGCAGCGGCAGCGCCCGTCCGGTTGATGGCCGCGTTGACGGCGACATTGCCGTTGGTCGACACCAGCGAAGAACTGGCACCGAAGTTGATGACATTAGCAACCGTCAATGTACCGTCGCTGGTCACGTTCAGCCCGCCGGTCGTCGTGACCGGGCCAATACTGGTCGCCGTGCTGTTGGCCAGGCTGATGCTGCCGGTGTTGCCCGTCAGCGACGACAGCACGTTACCTGGATTGGTGAGCGTAAACGCGCCGCCCGTTCCCAACAGCGCCAGGCTGCCGGTGGTGAATGCCGCACTCTGCGTCGCCGAGCTTGTCGTGGTGAGCGACAGCGCGCCGCCCTGAGTGTTGATCGCGCCAGCAAGAACGATTCCGCCATTGCCGTTGACAATCGATACGTCGAGCGGGGTGCTCGACGTCGTGCCGATCGATCCGGTACCGTTGACTGTCACCCCGCCGGTGCCGCCAGCCGAGCTGGTTGCGGTCAGCGTCAACGGTGCAGCCCCACTGCCTGTCCGGTTCACGGCACCGCCAACCGTAAGGTTGCCGCCGGTCGACGTGAACGACGATGCAGCGCCGAAACTGATCGGGCCAAAGACCAGCAATGCCCCGGTATTGGTCACGTTCAAGCCGCTGCTTGTCGTTACCTCACCGATGACAAGAGACGTCGTCGCGTTATTCAACGCGATCGACCCCGTACTGCCAAACAGTGAATTGATCGCATTGCCGCTGTTCGTCAGCGTGTACGTGCCACCGGTACCCAGCAGCGTAACCGCCGATGCGCTCAACGCGCCGGTTTGGGTAACCGTGCCGCCGGTGTTGAAGGTGAATTGGCTGGTGCTCGATACCGTACCGAAGCTGGTGGCGCTGGCGCTGTTGAACAGTGACGCCGTGTTCGCTGCGGCTGTTAGCGAGGCGAAGCTGTTCCCGGTGCTTTCGAGAGTGAAATTACCCCCGCCGAGCAGGTTCAGCGCATTGGCCGTGAAAGCCGCCGTCTGAGAAACCGATCCGTTCGAGGTGAGCGACAACGCGCCACCACGGGTGTTGACCGTGCCGTCAAGCGCGATGCCGCCCGAACCGGCCGTGATGGAGACGTCGAAGGCGTTGCTTGTGGTCGCGCCGATCGAGCCGGTTGTCGTGTTGATCGATACCGCGCCATTGGTGGCCGAAGCGGTGAGCGACAGCGATGCTGCTGCAGCACCCGTGCGGTTGATCGCTGCCCCAACAGAGACATTGCCCGCAGTGGCGGTGAGCGACGATGCCGCGCCAAAGTTGATCACATCAGCAACCGTCAGGGTGCCGCCGCTGGTAACGTTCAGGCCACCCGTCGTCGTGATGGGGCCAATGCTCAGGGCGCCTGCATTGGTGAAGCTGATCGATCCGGTGCCGGTCGAACTGGTCAGTGACGTAATCGAGTTGCCACTGTTGTTCAGCGTGTAGCTAGCCCCGCTGCCGAGCAGGTTCGCCGTCGTCGCGCTCAATGCGCCGGTCTGGATGACCGCACCGCCGGTGTTGAACGTGAATGCGCCGGTCGAGATCGCGCCGAAGCTCGTGGTGCTGTTACCTTTGAGAAGACTGATCGATGCCGTGCCACCCGTTCCCGTAGCCAGCGATGCAAAGCTATTGGTCGACGTGTCGAGCGTGAACGCCCCGCCGCCCTGCAGCGTCAACGCACCAGCAGTAAACGCCGCCGTCTGACTGGCGGTGCCCGATGTCGCGAGCGTCAGCGCATTGCTGTTCGCGTTGAGCGTGGCGTTCAGCGCGATATTGCCCGCACCTGCATCCAGCGTCGTCGCACCGGTGGCGGTGACCGTACCACCAAGCGTAATGCCATCGCCCGTCAGCGACGTCGTGCCAGCGGAAATCGTCCCATTCGTCAGCGTCGTCAGCGCCCCTGACGCAGTCAACGATAGTGTATTGCCATTGGTCGTAACAGCGTCGGCAACGGTGAGCGCCGAATTGGTGGTGTTGACCGTCAACCCACCAGCACCCGTCGTGGTCACCGGGCCAATGTTCAGCAAGGTTGCGCCGGTATTGCGGACATTGATGGTGCTTGCGTCACCCGCGCCCGTCGTCAGCGATGTGAAGACATTGTCGAGCGCGCCCAGTGCAAAGCTGCCACCGCCGGTCAGCGTCAGGCCAGCCGCCGTGAAGGCGGTGTCCTGCGAAGCCGTGCCCGACGTGGTCAGTGACAGCGCGCCACCCGATGTATTGACAGCACCGCCAAGCGCGATGCCGCCCGAACCGGCCATGATCGACACGTCGAATGCGTTTCCGCTGGTCGCGCTGATCGAGCCCGTCGCCTGGTCGATCGACACCGCGCCATTGCTCGCCGATGCCGTCAGCGACAGCGATGCCGCTGCAGCACCCGTGCGGTTGATTGCGGCGCCAACAGAGACATTGCCCGCAGTGGCGGTGAGCGACGATGCCGCGCCAAAGTTGATCACATCAGCAACCGTCAGGGTGCCGCCGCTGGTAACGTTCAGGCCACCCGTCGTCGTGATGGGGCCAATGCTCAGGGCGCCTGCATTGGTGAAGCTGATCGATCCGGTGCCGGTCGAACTGGTCAGTGACGTAATCGAGTTGCCACTGTTGTTCAGCGTGTAGCTAGCCCCGCTGCCGAGCAGGTTCGCCGTCGTCGCGCTCAATGCGCCGGTCTGGATGACCGCACCGCCGGTGTTGAACGTGAATGCGCCGGTCGAGATCGCGCCGAAGCTCGTGGTGCTGTTACCTTTGAGAAGACTGATCGATGCCGTGCCACCCGTTCCCGTAGCCAGCGATGCAAAGCTATTGGTCGACGTGTCGAGCGTGAACGCCCCGCCGCCCTGCAGCGTCAACGCACCAGCAGTAAACGCCGCCGTCTGACTGGCGGTGCCCGATGTCGCGAGCGTCAGCGCATTGCTGTTCGCGTTGAGCGTGGCGTTCAGCGCGATATTGCCCGCACCTGCATCCAGCGTCGTCGCACCGGTGGCGGTGACCGTACCACCAAGCGTAATGCCATCGCCCGTCAGCGACGTCGTGCCAGCGGAAATCGTCCCATTCGTCAGCGTCGTCAGCGCCCCTGACGCAGTCAACGATAGTGTATTGCCATTGGTCGTAACAGCGTCGGCAACGGTGAGCGCCGAATTGGTGGTGTTGACCGTCAACCCACCAGCACCCGTCGTGGTCACCGGCCCAACACTCAGCGCGCCAGTCTGGCTGTACGTGATCGTGCCCGTACCCGTCGTGCTCGTCAGCGTGGCGATGCTGTTGCCGCTGTTGGTCAGCGTATAGCTGGCGCCGCTACCCAGCAGGTTCGCCGTCGTCGCGCTCAATGCGCCGGTCTGGGTGACCGCACCGCCGGTGTTGAACGTGAATGCGCCGGTGGTCGATACCGTGCCGAAGCTCGTGGTGCTTGCCCCGTTGGCAAGGCTGATCGTCGCCGCTGTCGCGGTAAGCGAGGCAAAGCTGTTGCCCGTTTGGGCGAGCGTGAAGGTGCCACCGCCAAGCAGGCTCAGCGCGCTGGCGCTGAACGTGCCCGTCGAGGTCTGCGAAACCGTGCCTGCCGAGATGAGCGTCAGCGCATTATTATTGGCATTCACCGTCGCGCCGAGCGAAATGCTGCCGCCGGTCAGCGACGTCGTGCCCGCTGAGATCGTGCCCGCGCCACTCGTCGACAAGGCACCCGAGGCGCTCAACGACAGGGCGTTGCCGCCCGTGCTCACGGCGTCAACCACGCTCAGATCAGACGTGGTTGTCGTGGCGGTCAGCCCGCTAGCGCCCGTCGTGGTCACCGGGCCAATGGTCAGCGCTGTGGTGCCGGTGTTGCGCGCGCTGATGCTGCTGGCGGTACCCGCACCCGTCGTCAGCGATGTGAAGACGTTGTCGTGCGTCCCCAGCGCAAAGCTGCCGCCGCCAGTCAGCGTCAGGGCGGCTGCAGTAAAGGCGGCCGTTTGCGAAACCGCTCCCGGCGTGTTGATGGTGAAGTTGCCGCCATTGGTGCTGATGGCCGCGTTTAGCGACACGCCACCGCCGCTCGTACCAGCGGCGTTGAACACCACGTCGAGCGAATTGCCGGTGCCCGAGGCAGTGATCGAGCCGTTTGTGGTAACCGTAATGGCGTTGGCGGCGCTCAGCGTCAGCGACGTGTTGCCGCCTGCCGTCTTCGTAATTGCCGCATCGACCGTGATGTTGCCGTCCTGGGTAGTGCCGGTGGTACCGGTAGTAACTTGGACGTTTGTGCCAGCATTAAGGAAGGTGTTGATGTCGCTGGCTGAGATTGTTGTGTTATCGGCTGCTGCCGTGAACACCCCTGCAGCACCCGCATTGTTGCCCGCGCCCGCGATAATTGTCACATTGTGCGGATCGAACAGCCACAACCCAGCGGCGCCGAACGGCGCTGCCGCGGAACCGCGCACGCCATAGGTGTTCAAATACCGACCCGACGTCTCGATCCGCCCGCCATTGCCGCCCAGCGCGCCGCCGCGCGCGAAGATGCTGCCATTGGCGAAGGTCTGTGAGCGGACGTCGTTGACGTCGGACCAGACGACGGCGGTGCCGCCATTGCCGTTGCCCGTCGCGCTCACATCAAGCGTTGCGGTAGAGGCGAGCGCCGCGCGCACCGAACTCGGCCGCCCGTTGATCAGCGCACCCTGCCAGCCGCCGCCGACATAGATCTGGCCGCCACCCGCATCGCCCGTTGCCCGCAACTGCGCGCCCGCACCGACGACAACCGTTTCACCCGCAACCTGGATCAGTCCGCCCGTTTCGCCCGCGCCCGCGCCGCTGGCGTTGATGACGCCGGTTGCGTTGACGGTGCCGATCGGGCCGCCATCGAGGATGATCTGGCCATTGCGTTCAACAACGCTGGTGGCATCGATGACACCGCTGGTGTTGATGACGCCACCGACGACATCCGCCGCCGCGCGTGCCGTGAGCAACACGCGACCGCCCGCTGCCGACAGCGTGCCGCTGTTTTCAACCAGCGCGCCATTGGCCGGGATGAGACCCACCGGCTGCGTCACCGAGAAGGACAGCAATTTGTCCCCGGCCAGGTCGAGCACAAAGCCCTTTCCCGCGCCCAGCGCCACTTCACCGAGTCGCGCCTGGACGAGCCCGGCATTGGCGACCTTGTTACCGGCCAGCACGGCATAGCCGCCTGCAGACGAAACGATCTGCCCAAGGTTGACGACCGCGCCCTTCGCATCGGTGCCGTCAAAGGCATAATTGCCCGCGACGAAATCGTCATCGCTCAGCGCATGCGTGGTAGCGAGGAAACCGCCAGCCGATATCTGGCCGCTCCCGCCGATCAGCACGCCATTGGGATTGAGCAGCCAGACCTGGCCGTTGGCGATCAGCGAGCCGTCGATTCGCGTTTCGGTGAGACCCGTGATCCGATTCAGCGCAATCGAGCGCGAATCGAGCTGAGAAAAGGTGACCTTCGATCCCGAATCGACCGAAAAAGACCGCCAGTCGATAACGGCCTTATCGGAATGCTGGGTAATTTTGACGTTGGTGGTGCCGACTCCAGTGATCGTCGCCGAACCGACTCGGACATTGGGATCGGCGATCGACGTCGGAATGGTCTGAGCGGCGGCAGGGTGGGCAAGCAAAAACGCCAACGAAAAGCTTGCGCAACGGCGAAAGCTGGTACTCAAAAGTGCCGATTTGAATGGCAATTGAGTGAATGATTTCATGACGATGCTACCCCCTGCCGATTGGCGATACGCGATCCCGGTCGTGACTCAGTCACACCTCGATCATCATCATCACCGCCAAAACGGCCCCAATTACGCGACGCGATACACAGAAAATGGCCAAAGCAGCAAGAATGCGAAAACGCTCTCAATCCTGTTCGTCCCTTTTCAAGACCAATTTTAACCATCCGCCTGAACCGCCGGCGGCAAAACCCGCAACCGAGCGAAAGGCGTTCCTGCTTACCTTACGGCTAGCAACGCCTCGTGACGCGCGTCGGACGTCGCCGTCAACAGCGTTGATACCGAGAGTGAGCAGCAGGCCGTCAGTTCAGCGGATCAGCGCCGGCAGCGGCGGTTCCGCCGCCCGCCAGCGCTCAACCGATCAGACCACCCCGAACGCAAGCATCGCATCAGCCACTTTCTTGAAGCCGGCGATGTTCGCGCCTTTAACGTAATCGATATACCCGTCCTTGGTTGTGCCATGAGCGACGCAGCGTTCATGGATGCCCTCCATGATGTCGAACAGCTGCTGCTGCAGATCGGCAACCTTCCATGCGCGGCGTTCGCTGTTCTGGCTCATTTCAAGGCCGGAAACGGCAACACCCCCGGCATTGGCGGCCTTGCCAGGCGCAAACATGATCTGCGCATCCTTGAAGACGTGCACGCCTTCCAGCGTGGTCGGCATGTTGGCGCCTTCGGCAACCGCGATGCAGCCATTGGCAACCAGCGTCCGCGCATCATCGCCCAGCAGCTCGTTCTGCGTGGCGCACGGCAGAGCGACATCGCACGTCACGCCCCAGGGAGTCTTGCCCGCGTGGAACGTCGCGCCCTTGAACTCTTTGACATAGTCCGAGATGCGGCCGCGGCGTTTGGTCTTGTGGACTTTCACCCAATCGATCTTGTCCTGGGTAATACCGTCGGGATCATGGATAAAGCCTTCGCTGTCGCTCAGCGTCAGCACCTTGCCACCGAGCTGGACGACCTTTTCGGCGGCATGCGTGGCGACATTGCCTGATCCGGAAATCACCGCGGTTTTGCCTTCCAGGTCCATGCCCTTGGTCTTCAGCATGTTCTGCAGGAAATAGACCGCGCCGTATCCGGTTGCTTCGGTGCGGATCAGCGACCCGCCGAATTCGAGCCCCTTGCCCGTCAGCACACCGGTAAACTGGTTGGTAATGCGCTTATACTGCCCGAACATGTAACCGATTTCGCGGGCGCCCACGCCGATATCCCCGGCGGGCACGTCGACATCGGCGCCGACATGCCGGTAAAGCTCGGTCATGAAGCTCTGGCAGAAGCGCATGACCTCATGGTCGCTCTTGCCCTTGGGGTTGAAGTTCGCGCCGCCCTTGCCCCCGCCCATCGGCAGACCAGTCAGCGCGTTTTTAAAGGTTTGCTCGAATGCGAGAAACTTTAGAACGCTCTCGGTAACCGACGGGTGAAACCGGATGCCCCCCTTGTACGGCCCGATCGAGTTATTGTTCTGCACCCGCCAGCCGCGCTGGACCCGAATATTGTGGTTATCGTCTTCCCAGCAGACACGAAACGAGATGATGCGATCGGGCTCGGCGATCCGGCGCAGGATCTGATAATGATGATATTCTTGCTTATCGGCGATGAATTCATAGATATCCTGTGCAACTTCCTGCACTGCCTGAATAAATTCAGGCTGACCCACATTGCGCTTCTTGACGCCTTCCATGAATACGGAAAGGTCGACGTGATCACTGACAGCCATTTTCTTCCTCCCACTGGACAAGGGGCGGCATTATCCCGCTCCCCGGGAATGGCATCGAATCACTCGCAATTGTCATCCCCCGGGCGCTGTATTCAGAAGATGGCCACGCTTGGCTAGTGCGACTTTTCGTTACGGATTTGGCATTTTACGAAGACCGCGGCGGAAGTTTTTCAAATGGCAGCGGATATTTTCGCACATCGCTCGATTGGGCGATGATCGCGATCAAATCGGGGTGCGGTGGATGTTTTTTTGTGGCAACGGATTGCCCACACCGGTCGCCGCCGGGGCAGAACGACAAGGCGGCGTCCCGAATGACTTGGGGGGAAAAGCAATGAAAGCGTCGGACCTTTTCGTTAAATGCCTTGAGGAAGAAGGCGTTGAGTATGTGTTCGGCGTTCCGGGAGAAGAAAATCTCGATTTCCTCGACAGCCTGTCGCGCTCGCCATCGGTCAAGCTCATTCTCACCCGGCATGAACAAGGCGCAGGCTTCATGGCCGCGACATATGGCCGCCATACCGGCAAGACCGGGGTCTGCCTCGCGACATTGGGCCCGGGCGCGACCAATCTGGTGACGGCGGCAGCCTATGCCAACCTTGGCGGCATGCCGATCCTGATGGTGACCGGGCAAAAGCCGATCAAATCGAGCAAGCAGGGCCGTTTCCAGATTCTCGACGTGGTCGACATGATGCGGCCGATCACGAAGTACACCCACCAACTCGCCTCATCGGACAATATCCCGAGTCGCGTGCGTGAAGCCTTTCGCCTCGCCGAAGAGGAAAAGCCCGGCGCGACGCATATCGAGTTTCCAGAAGATATCGCCGATGAAAAGACCGACAGCGTCCCGCTGAAGCGCAGCCTGGTCCGTCGACCGACCGCCGATCCCAAATCAGTTCGTGCGGCGGTGGCCCGGATCGAGGCCGCGAAATCGCCGGTGCTGGTGCTTGGCGCGGGCGCGAACCGTAAAATGACCAGCCGGATGTTGCTGCAGTTCATCGAGAAGACCGGTATCCCGTTCGTCACGACCCAGCTCGGCAAGGGCGTGATCGATGAGACTCACCCGAAGTTTCTCGGCTGCGCCGCACTGTCATCGGGTGATTTTGTCCACCGCTCGATCGAGCATAGCGACCTGATCATCAATGTCGGTCACGACGTGATCGAAAAGCCACCCTTCTTCATGAAGCAGGGCGGCACCGAGGTGATCCATGTCAGCACCAACACCGCATCGGTCGATCCGGTCTATTTCCCATCGATCGAGGTGATCGGCGACATCGCCAATGCGATCTGGCAGATGAAGGAAGATATCATGCCGCAGGGGGCATGGAATTTCGATTTCATGGCCAAGGCACGCGCTGCCGAAGTAGCGCACACCGCTTCGCTTGACGGCGATGCCCGTTTCCCGGTTTTCCCGCCTTATCTGGTCCGCAAAATCCGCGAGGCGATGCCCCCCAGCGGGATTATCTGCCTCGATAACGGCGTCTACAAAATCTGGTTCGCGCGCAATTATGCCGCACGCCAGGCCAATACGGTGCTGCTCGACAATGCGCTGGCGACGATGGGTGCGGGGCTGCCATCGGCGATGGCCTCCGCCATGGTCTATCCCGATCGCAAGGTGATGGCGGTGTGCGGCGATGGCGGGTTCATGATGAACAGCCAGGAAATGGAAACCGCCGTTCGGCTGAAGCTGAACATCACGGTGCTGATCCTGAATGACAACAGCTATGGCATGATCCGCTGGAAACAGGCCAATATGGGGTTCGAGGATTTCGGGCTGACCTATGGCAATCCCGATTTCGTCAAATATGCTGAAAGCTATGGCGCGATCGGCCACCGGGTCGAGTCCGCAGAAGGCCTGCCTGCCTTGCTTGCGCACTGCCTCGATACGCCCGGGGTTCACCTCATCGATTGTCCGGTCGACTATTCGGAGAACGATCAGATTCTGAACAAAGATATCAAGCAGCTGAGCGCGGCGGTTTGATCGACGCATAAGCCCCGTTGGCGACCCGGCGGGGGAGAGGCATTTTTCGATGACGACACTGAAATCCGTCTATCCGCTCTATCTGAATAACAAGGCGGCGCAGCCCAATACCGATCTGGCGGTGACCGATAAGTTCACCGGTGAAGTGGCGTTTCGAGTCGCGCAGGCGGATGCGGCGACGATCAACGAAGGTATTGCCGGTGCGGTTCGAGCAGCCGAACCGATGGCACGCCTTGCCGCCTATGAGCGGCAAGCGGTGCTGCAGCACTGTGTCGACCGGTTCAAGCAGCGGTTCGACGAACTGGCCTATGCGCTGTGCGTTGAGGCAGGCAAGCCAATCAAGGACGCCGAGGGCGAGGTGACCCGGCTGATCGACACCTTCCGAATCGCGGCGGAAGAGAGCGTGCGAATGACGGGCGAGGTGCAGCCACTCGACATCTCCCCCCGCGCACGCGGCTATCAGGGGATGTGGAAGCGGGTACCGATCGGCCCGTGCAGCTTCATTTCGCCGTTCAACTTTCCGCTGAATTTGGCCGCCCACAAAATCGCGCCCGCCATCGCGGTGGGGTGCCCGTTCGTGATGAAGCCCGCGAGCCGCACCCCGCTGGGCGCGATCATCATGGGCGAAGTGCTCGCCGAAACCGATTTGCCCGAAGGGGCGTTTTCGATTCTCCCCGCGCACCGTGAGGGCGCCGATCTTTTCACCGAAGATGATCGGTTGAAACTGCTGAGCTTCACCGGCTCGCCCGGCGTGGGCTGGGATCTGAAGGCGAAGGCCGGCAAGAAGAAGGTCGTGCTCGAGCTCGGCGGCAATGCCGCGGTGATCGTCGATAACGACGCCGATCTCGACGATGCGCTCGAGCGAATCACCTTCGGCGCCTTTTACCAATCGGGGCAAAGCTGCATCGGCGTGCAGCGAATCATCATCCATGCCGATATCTATGACCGATTTCGGGACATGCTGGTCGCGCGGGCCAGCACGCTCGTCTCGGGTGATCCAAAGGATCGCGCGACCTTTATTGGCCCGATGATTGCCGAAAGCGAAGCGAAACGGCTCGACGGCTGGGTGCGGGAAGCGGTGGATGGCGGCGCAAAACTGCTGTGTGGCGGCAAGCGTGCGGGCGCGATGCTTGAGGCAACGCTGCTCGAAAATGTCAGTCGCGATTCGGCATTGTACCGCGAGGAGGCATTCGGTCCGGTCGCGATGCTCAGCAAATTCAGCGATTTCGACGCCGCACTTGATGAGGTGAATGACAGCAAATTCGGCCTGCAGGCAGGCATCTTCACGCGTGATCTGTTCAAGGCGCTCGCCGCCTGGGATCGGCTCGACGTGGGGGGCGTGGTGATTGGCGATGTGCCGAGCTATCGCGTTGATAACATGCCCTATGGTGGCGTGAAGGACTCTGGATTGGGGCGTGAGGGCGTGCGCTTTGCGATGGAGGACATGACCGAGATTCGCAATCTCGTGATTCGCCGCCGCGGGTGACCGGACGGGTAATCGCGGGGCGGCAATCGATAAAGAATCGATAAATCGTCGGGCCAACACACAACTTTTTGCTGTTCGCTCGCTGACATTTGGGGCAACATAGGGTTGGGGTTTGCACACCGGTTAACGGGTGCGTCGCTGCGTCAAGTGTCGGCGGTAATGGGGGGAAACGGGGGATGAAATCGGTCGGTGGCATCGGCGCCCGTCGTTCGGGCAGGCCGCTAGCGGCGCTGTTCGTGCTGCTTTGCGCCATCTTCACCCTCCTGATCGGCGTCACGGGATCGCGTGCCGGCGCGGTCGATGCCGGCAATGGCCGCTTTGAGGGGGTTGCCAGCTGCGCGGGTTCGACCTGCCATGGCCGCATGGAAGCCGACGGCGCTGTGGTGCGTCAGGACGAGTTGATGCGCTGGCAGGAACCGTCGAGCCAGGCAGGTGCCCATAGTCGCGCTTATTCGGTATTGCTCGGCCAGCGTGCGCGTCAGATTACGGCAACCCTTGGCATGGGCGAACCAACCGCAGCGCCGGCCTGTCTCGGCTGCCATGCCACACCCACCAACGGCGCAATCGGCGCCCGTTTCCTCACCAGCGACGGCGTCGGCTGCGAAGCCTGTCACGGTCCGTCATCGGGGTGGATCTCCACACATTTCGCGGTTGGCGGCACGCACGCCGACAATGTGTCACGCGGCCTGATCCCGCTCGAGAACGCCGCCACACGCGCCAATGTCTGCCTTGATTGCCATCTCGGCAGCAAGCGCAGTGGTCAGTTCGTGACCCACCGGATCATGGCTGCAGGCCATCCGCGCATTAGCTTCGAGATCGATCTGTTCTCGACCCTGCAGCAGCATCATAACGAAGACGCCGATTATGCCGCGCGCAAGGGCCGGACCGACAGCATTCGGTTGTGGGCGGTCGGGCAGGCAGTGGCAGTCCAGCGCGCGTTGACGCTCTATGCCGATGCTTCGCTCGGTACTGACGGAGCCTTCCCCGAATTCTACTTCCTCGATTGCCATAGCTGCCATCGTCGCATCTTCGATCAGGAAGACCGGGTGAAAACCTGGGAGACCAATCCGGGTCGGCCGATTCCCGCGGGCATGCCGCCCTTCAACGATGAGAACATGATCCTGCTGTCAGCGGCGGCGCGTGTGACCAACCCCGCGCTCGCTGCCCGGTTCGACAAGGATGCCCGAGCTTTCCATCAGGCGATGGCGGCGTCGCGACCGGCATCGGTAACGGCGGCTGTCCGACTGGCGGCATCGGCGTCGGCACTCGCATCCGCAATGTCATCGGCAGGCGGCAGCGGCGACACCGCTTTTGCGATCGTCGATTCAATCGCAGGGCCAGCCTCTGCCCCGCGCTTCACTGACTATGAGGGTTCGGTTCAGGCCGTGATGGCAATCGATTCGCTGCTTAACGCGCTCGTCAAACAGGGCCGGGTGACGATTGGTGCAGCGGCCGGTATTCGGGCCGATATCAACCGCGCCTATGCGGCGGTGCGTGAGCCGAACGGCTATCGTCCGCCGGAATTCCGCGGCGCTCTCGCGAGCGCCGTTCGCAGCATCCGGAGCCTTCGCTGATGCGGCCCAATCGCCTGACTGCCATGTTGACCGGCACCGCACTGATCCTGGGATCATGCAGCGGTGGCGGCGGATCGAGCAGCGCCGTGCTGCCGCCGACGCCCGCCCCTTCGGCAACCCCGACACCATCGACCTTCTTTGCTGTACCCGCTGCCGAATCGCTCAGCGTGACGGATGTGCAGACCATTATCGCCCGCGCCGCTGCAGAAGCGACTGCCCGCAACGCGCCGGCAGTCATCGCAGTCAGTGATCGGGTCGGCAACATCCTGGCGGTGTTCCGGATGACCGGCGCGCGCGCCACAATGGTTACCCGAGCAGCCCCCAATGGCGATAACAAGGACGCACAGGGCCTGACGGTCCCTGCCGAAGCAGGGGCGATCGCCAAAGCGGTCACCGGCGCCTATCTGTCGAGTGGCGGCAATGCCTTCTCGACGCGCACGGCAAGTCAGATCGTCCAGGAACATTTCCCGCCTGCGCCAGGTGCCGTCGGGCTCGAAAGCGGGCCATTGTTCGGCGTGCAGTTCAGCTCGCTGCCCTGTTCCGATCTTGTGTCGCGTTTTGGCGCGCCGGGCAGCGCCGCGATGATCGGCCCGAAACGCTCGCCACTTGGCCTGTCGGCCGATTCGGGTGGATTTCCGCTGTACAAGAACGGGGTCGTTGTCGGCGCGATCGGCGTGATGGCGGATGGCGATTACGGCCTTGATACCAACATCACCGATATCGACAGCGATGTTCGCGAGGAAGCGATCGCGCTGGCTGGCACCGTCGGTTTCGAAGCGCCTGAAACGATCCGCGCCAACCGGATTTCAGTTGATGGCACGCAGCTGCGCTATACCGACATTGATTATCCGGCGTTGCTCACCGCCAACCGGACGCCAAGCTTTGCCGCAACGGCACCGGCGCTCGGCAGTCTGGTCAGCGTGATCGGGTATTTCGGTGTGCCCACGCCAACGATCATTGCCGGGACGGCCTATGGCACCGAGGCATCGGGCGTCCGCGCTTCCACTCCGGCGGAGTTCGCCAATCGCGACGCCTTCATCCTCACCAATGGTTCGGGCGCTAGCCGCTTCCCGGTTCGCGCGGGAACGGACGCCGCCGATGTCGGCCAGGCGCTGACGCTCGCCGAATCGAATGCGATTCTCGAAGAAGCCTTCCGGATCATGACCCGCGCGCGTGCGCAGATCAGAACGCCGCTCGACAGCCGGGCGCAGGTGACGATTTCGCTGGTCGACAGTCGCGGTCAAATCCTCGGGGTGGTGCGATCCCCCGATGCGCCGGTATTCGGTACCGATGTGTCGCTGCAGAAAGCCCGCAGTGTTGCTTTTTTCTCGCACCCGCGCGCGGGCGCCGAGCTTTCGGCTGATCCGAGCGCCGATGTACGCCAATATGTGCCGTCGTTCCTGACCTTTATGGGAAATCAGAACGCTTTGTCCGGGCGGATCGCCTATGGCAACCGGACCCTGGGTGTGCTCGCCCGACCCTATTTCCCCGATGGCGAAGTGGGCCGCCCCAAGGGACCATTGTCACGCGATATTGCTCAGTTCAATCCACTGTCGACCGGGTTACAGTCAGCATTGGTGCTGACCAATCTGGGGCAGCATCTGGGCTTCGTTACGGGTGCAAGCGCAACAGATACGCCGGCGCGCTGCACCTTCATCCCCGATGCAGCGCCGGGACAGAACCGGCTGCAAAATGGACTGCAGATTTTCCCGGGCGGTGTCCCCATCTATCGCGGGACGACGATGATAGGCGCGCTCGGTATTTCGGGCGACGGCATCGACCAGGATGACATGGTTTCGTTTTTGGGGACCAATAATGCCGCGACCCGACTGGGCGGTTTCAGCAATGCGCCCATGGCGATGCGCGCCGACCAGATCGTGATCCCATTGGGCAGTCGGCAGGTACGGTTGCGCTACGTGGGCTGCCCGTTCGCGCCCTTCCTCGACACGTCAGAACAAAATGTGTGCCAGGGGCTGTAAATGGCAGGCATGCTCTTTCTTCGGCTGATCAGCGCCACCAGTCCTCAGGAAGAGGCGATGCTGATCGAGCAGCCATTGCTCCAGCAGTCGGAGCCCGCTGCTTCGCAGGATGTACCGCCGCCCAGCCAGATTAAGGTGGAAGCGCCTGCCAGCATCGAGACGGATCCAGAGCGCGATCCGGCCGAGACGATCGAGGGACGCAAGCGCCCGGGTTTCGAAAAGGCGCTGCCCGATCCGATCACCCAGAATAATCCCGGTGCGGTGCGCGCGCCCCGCCCTGAAGCTTTCCCGACCGACCAGATACCGGTGCCCGATCGCTGGCGGTTGATTCAGTCGCTGGGCGTGGTGAAGGAAAACTGGCTCGATCCCTATCATCAGAACACGCTGAAGGGTGATCGGCCGATCAACCTGAAAAAGAACAAGTGGTTGCCGCTTCACGGTGAGGACTGGTTCTTCATCGCGAGCGCGGTGAGCGACACTGTGCTTGAACCGCGCACCTTTCCCATCCCCGTGGGCGTGCAGACGACCGAGCGCGCCGGCGAACTCGACATTTTCGGTCGCGATTCGAGCTATGTATTCTCGCAGACCTTCATCCTGGGCGCATCGCTCGTCAAAGGATCGACGGCGTTCAAGCCGCCCGAGATCGAATATCGTGTCGCGCTCGCGTTCAACATCAACCATGTCGATGTCCCCGAACGGCGCGTGCTGTTTGTCGAACCCAGCAAAGGCAGCCTCCGGACCGATACCTTTATCGGCGTCCAGGAACTGTTTATCGATTACCATCTGCGCAACACGTCAGACCGGTATGATTTCGAATCGATCCGCATCGGTATCCAGCCGTTCCAGAGCGATTTTCGCGGGTTTCTGTTCAACGATCAGCAGCTCGGCATCCGCTTTTTCGGCAACCGCGACAATAACCGGTTCCAGTTCAACCTTGCGGCGTTCTGGCGGCTCGAGAAGGATACCAATTCGGGCCTGAACAGCGTGGTGAAGCGCCCGCGAGAAGATTTCGTCTTCATCGCCAACGTTTATCGCCAGGATTTTCTGATCCCGAGCCTGACCAGCCAGTTCACCGCGGTCTATAACCTCAATCGCGAACGCAGCCGGATTGAGGTCGATACCAACGGATTCCCGGTGCGCCCCTCGCTGCTCGGCGATCTGCGCGGGCATAATTACGATGTGGTCTATCTTGGCTATAATGCTGACGGACGGATTGGCCGACTGAATGTGACCGCGTCGGTCTATGGCGCGCTCGGGCGGGACACCAACAATTTCTTCACCAGCAAGCCAGCCCAGATCCGCGCCTATTTCGGTGCAGCTGAGCTGAGCTATGACCGCGACTGGATCCGCTTCCGCGCCTCGGGCCTCTACGCAAGTGGTGACAACAACCCGTTTGACAATGTCGAAACCGGGTTCGACGCGATTTTCGAGAATCCGATTTTTGCGGGTGCCGACACCAGCTATTGGATCCGTCAGACGATTCCATTTGCAGGTGGTGGCCGCGCGATCGCCGTTAATGGCCGTAATGGCATCCTCAACTCGTTGCGGTCATCGAAAGAGCAAGGCCAGTCGAATTTCAACAATCCGGGGACGGTGTTGCTCGGCGTGGGTGCCGATTTCGATATCACGCCACGGACGCGCATTTCCGCAAATGCCAATCACTTGTGGTTTGCGACGACCGAGACGCTGCAGAACTTGCGCGTCGAAGGCACCATCCCGAAATCGATCGGCTATGACCTGTCGACGGCATTGATTTACCGGCCAAAGGCCAACCAGAATCTGGTCGGTCGCTTGTCGGCTGCGGTGCTGTTGCCGGGCGCCGGGTTCAAGGACCTGTTCACCAACAACAACCGCAACCGGGCTTATTATTCGATCCTGGCCAACATCATATTGAGTTATTGATGAACAAGCTGCTTGCCTTGCCCACGCGGTCCGTCGGCGCGATGCTTCTGGTGGTTGCATCTCTGATGGTGCCGGCAGCGATGGTGTACGCCAACGATGCCGAAAAGCCGGTTGCACGCGTGTATCTGGATACGCCGCCTGCCCCGATGAGCCAGACTGCGACGATGGTCGCGCAGAAATCCGAAGGTTGTTATTCCTGCCACACCCGCACCGACGAGCCGTCGATGCATGAATCATCTGCCGTAAAGCTGGGCTGCACTGATTGTCATGGCGGCAATTCCACGATCATCGGTGATCCGAGCCATGGCTTTGAAGACGCTGCCTATGTGAAGGCGCGCGATCAGGCCCATGTGTTGCCGCGGCTGCCGAACACCTGGCATTATCCCGATTCGGCCAATCCGAAGCGCAGCTACACCCTGCTCAACAAAGAAGCCCCCGAATATATCCGCTTCATCAATCCCGGTGATTACCGTGTTGCGCGCGAAGCCTGTGGTGCCTGCCACATGGAAACGATCGAGGCGGCGGAACGATCGATCATGGCATCGGGCGCGATGCTGTGGGGCGGAGCCGCCTATAACAATGGCGTCGTCCCGTTCAAAAACTACATTTTTGGTGAGGCGTACACCGAAGATGGCGAGCCTGCGAAGATCGTATCGCCAGGTTCGCCTCCCGGCACCGTGACGCCTGCTGAAGCCCAGCGTGGCGCGCTGGCAGCGCTCTATCCGCTGCCGAGTTGGCAGGTAACGCCGCCGGGTGACATTTTCCGGGTATTCGAACGCGGCGGACGCAATGTGAACACCCAGTTCGCTGAAGTCGGCCTGCCGAACCCGCTCGGTTCGATCCAGCGACTTGAGGAGCCGGGTCGTCCTGACCTGAAGCAGTCGAACCGCGGCCCCGCCACCGGGCTTCGCGTCGCGATTCCAGTGCTGAACATCCACAAGACCCGGCTCAACGACCCGCTGATGTGGTTCATGGGCACGAATGAACAGCCCGGCGATTATCGCGGATCGGGCTGCACCGGCTGCCATGTGATCTACGCCAATGATCGCGAACCACGCCACAGCCTGGTCTACGCCAAATATGGTCGCGACGGGCAAACCGCCACGGTGGACCCAACGATTGCTGCCAAGATGAAGGCCGAGCTGGACAGCCATGGGAACCCCGTCGGACATGGTCCGGCAAAGGCCGGTCATGAAACCGCCAAGGGGGAACATAACGGCGTTGGCGGTGAGGATCACGGCAAAGCCGCTGCGGGACATGGCGGGCTGGTCCAGCCCGGCACCAAGGCGAGCGGACATCCGATCCGTCACGCCTTCACCCGGTCGATCCCGACGTCGCAGTGCATGAGCTGTCACATGCACCAACCCAACATCTTCCTGAATTCCTATCTGGGCTACACGATGTGGGATTATGAATCCGACGCCCCGTCGATGTGGCCAAAGAAGCAGAAATACCCGACAGCGGCCGAAGTCCGCGAAGTCAACGATCGCAATCCTGAGGCTGCGGCTGCGCGCGGCAATTGGGGCGATCCTGATTTCCTGCGCAACGTCTATGATCTCAACCCCGAGTTGAAAGATACGCAGTTCGCCGATTATCACAGCCATGGCTGGAATTTCCGGGGCATCTTCAAACGCGATCGCGAAGGCAATCTGCTTGACGCTGATGGCAAGATCGTCGCCAATGACGATCCCGAGAAATGGCGCAAGAAGGGCGAACCCAAGTTCGTGGAGCCCGGCACCAATCCCGGCAAGGCCGTCCATCTGATGGACATCCATGCCGAAAAGGGTCTGCAATGCGCCGATTGCCATTTCGCGCAGGATAGCCACGGCAATGGCCTGATCTACGGCGAAGTCGCCAACGCGGTCGAAATCGGGTGCAAGGATTGCCACGGCACCGCCGATGCCTATCCGACCCTGCGCACCTCCGGACCGGCAGCACGCCCCAAGGGCAATGACCTGTCGCTGCTACGCAATCCGGACGGCCAGCGCCGCTTTGAATGGGTGCCAATCGAGGGCGGCAGGCGCAAACTGATCCAGCGCTCGATTGTCGATCCCAAGCTCCAGTGGGACATGCACCTGGTGAAGGACAGCGTCGATCCGGCGAGCCCTTATTTCAATCCGAAGGCTGCTCGCGCCAAATTGATGAGCAAGCTGGGCGCAGAGGACGGCAAGTTTGGTTTTGGCCCCGGGGTGATGCCGAGTGAACGAGCGCACGGGGAAGATAGCGTAACTTGCTTCACTTGCCATCTGAGCTGGACGACAAGCTGCGGTGGCTGCCATTTGCCGATCGAGGCCAACTGGAAGTCGACGTCCCACCATTTCGAGGGCGAAGAAACGCGCAATTTTGCGACCTATAACCCTCAGGTCGCGCGCGATGATCTGTTCCACCTTGGCAAGGGCATGTCGAACCGCGGTAGCGTAACGACCCCCATTCGCAGCACATCTGCGCTGATCCTGTCGTCGACCAATGTCAGCCGCGAACGCATCTATGTTCAGCAGCCGCCGATCAGCGGCATTGGCTTCTCGTCACAGGCCTTTGCCCCGCACTTCCCGCACACCGTGCGCACCACCGAGACCAAGACCTGCAGCGACTGCCACCTGTCAGCCAAGGACGACAATAACGCCATCATGTCGCAAGTGCTGATGCTCGGTGCCAACTCAGCGAATTTCGTCGGCCTGAACGCATGGACCGGCCTTGCCGGCGGCTTCGAGGCTGTCCGCGTCACCGAATGGGATGAACCCCAGACGGTGATCGGATCCTATCTGCAGAAATATGCCTTCCCCGATTACTGGAAACTCCATGTCGAGCAGAACAAGCGTGAGCTGAAGAACTGGGTGCGCGGCAAGACCTTTGACAAGAAATTCTCGGGCGAAACCCGCCCGATCGAGGAGTTTCACAACACGGTTCAAGGGACGGCCGGCGCGGTCAACTGCCTGCAGTTGCGCGGCGAGTATATGTACGTCGCCGAGGGATCAGGTGGCTTCCGTGCCTATGACGTTGCCTCTGTCGCCAATAAGGGCTTTTCGGAGCGCATCCTTACCGGGCCATTCTCGCCGCTCGGTCACAAGACCCAGGTCAAGTCGAAGAATGCGACCTGTATGGCACTGCCCACAGGCCAGCCGATCAGCCCGCTGCGCAGTACGCCCGAGCTTCGTAAGATCAATCAGGAACAGGCTTTCCTCCCGATCTACAGCTATGCGGCTGTCACCGATTCGGAGGAGGGATTGATCCTCGTCAACATCGAGACAATGGCTGACGGCGAGTTCCGCAACAATTTCCTGAAACGCTCCGTTACCTGGAATGAGAATGACGTGCTCAAGGGCGCGCGCCACATCATCCTTGCCGGCGAAGTCGCGTTCATCACTGCCGACGCCGGTCTCGTGGTGGTCGACCTGAGCGATCCGCTGAACCCCAAGCTTGCCGCCGTCCGGCCGTTGACCGATGCACGGGCCAGCACGATCCAGTTTCGATACCTCTGGGTCACCGACGCCGACGGGGTGAAGCTGTTCGACGTGACGCAACTGCGCAACCCAGTGGCGGTACCATCAGCAACCATCCCGCTTGCCAATGCGCGACGCGTCTTCGTCTCCCGTACCTATGCTTATATTGCCGCAGGCAACGACGGTCTGGTGATCGCCAACGTAACCAACCCGACCCGGCCGAGCATCTATCAGAAGGTCACTTTCGATGGCCGCCTGAACGATGCGCAGGATGTGACCGTCGCGAACACCAATGCGTCGATGTTCGCCTATGTCGCGGATGGCCGTAATGGATTGAAGGTGATCCAGCTGACATCGCCGGAAAGCCAGCCCAACTTCTACGGCTTCTCACCGGCGCCAAAGCCCGAGTTGATCGCCTGGGCCAAGACACCCTCGCCTGCACTCGCGCTGTCGAAGGGGCTGGAGCGCGACCGCGCGGTCGATGAGACGGGCGGTCAGATTGCGGTGTTCGGGCGGTTGGGCTCACGCCCCTTCACCCGCAGCGAGATGGAAAAGCTGTTCCTGACCAGCCGGGGCGTCCCGTATAAGGTAAGCGACGATGTCGACATGACAGCGTGGCGGCCGCCGCTCAAACTGCCGGCGCAGCCGGTGCAGACCGCGGGACGGTAACCGCAACGTTGACTGGGTGATTGAGGTTGTATTGCCCGTTTACGGCAGGCCCAATAACCCAAAGCCGCAACGCTGACGGTCCTTTGTTGAGGGCAATCGCAACAGGTCTGGCGTAACGTGCCTCGCCGAAGGCTGATCAGCCGTGGCGTTCGTGTGCGAGGTGCTGGACCAATGGCTGCAGTGACGCATCGAACTTGGCCAACGTGCCGTGTGGCTCTGCTGTATCGAACAGCGTCACCATCCGTCCGTTTTCCCAGCGGTGAAGCGCATAGGCAGGTGGGTCCGCAGTAATCATCGGACGATCATCGGGCGATTCAGGGTCGATCGGGCGCAGATCGAGCGCGAGTTGCGCTGCGCTTGCCGGGCAAATCGTTACGGTCGCCCCGTTCCACAATGTCGCAACCGACCGATGGATGTGCCCGCACCAGATCGCCCGGACCTGTTGAAACCCGGCAATCGTGGCTGCGAAGCGTTGAACCCATGGTTCACCCTCTCCGCCCGACATCCACGCAATCCCAGCATCGAACGGTGGGTGATGCATGACAATAACAGTTGGCGTTTCCGGCTCGGATTCGAGCTTTGCCCGCAGCCACTGCGCACGGGCATCGCAATATGCGCCGCCATGACGTCCTGGTTCCATTGTGTCGATCACGATCAGTCGCAGTCCATCGAACCGGACGACATACTGCACGAAACCGCCATTGACCGGCACGTGCGGAAAGGCCCGCGAAAATGCGCCGCGATCGTCATGATTGCCGACGCAAGGGTAAACCGGAAAGGGGCATCGCGCGAGGATCTCGACAACCCGGGCATAGCTCGCATCATCACCGCGATCGGCAATATCGCCGCTCACGATCAGCAGGTCGGGGCGATTCGGCCCGTCAATCAGCGTGTCGATCACAGCGTCGAGCCGCTGACGATTGGCCTCGTCGGGGGTATTGGGCACGAAACCGATATGGAGATCCGTGATCTGCGCGATCAGCGCCATGTCATGCTCTCCACGTTATTTTAATGAAGCGATCTGATCCCGACGCTGGCGTGGTTCAGGCTTCAACGGAACCGCACCCCCGTTGCGCGGCTTCCAGGGAGCATCCTGTTTGGCGTGATAGCTGTGACACATCGCGCAGCCCGATGGCACCTTCGAAGCCGATGCTTCACCGCCATGGCAGCTGCGGCATGATTTCAGGTCGGGCAGGATGAGATCGGTTGCCTTGGTGGATTTGGTGGCCGCATGGCAGCTTTCACATGTCTCGGTCGTATGCGCGTTATGATCGAACCAGCCGTGCATCATGTACCGCATCGGCTGGTTAACAGGGACGACCGACCAGTCCGGCGCCCCGGCACCTGGTGCCTTGACGATATGGCAGTCATAACAGGCACCACCCGGTGAGAATACCGCCCGAACAGCAGCATCACCCGCCGAACCGCGCGAGCTGACGGCAGTGAAATAGGCGTTGTAGACCTGCCCCTGTGCATAGCTGCCGGGACGCCGGCGGACCATGCCGCCGAGCTCAACGGGGCGCGACGGACTGGTCGACCGGTAGAAGGCGCGGAGATCAGCAATCATCTGGGCCGTATCCCCGTGGCGGAGGGTGCGGGTGGTGCCGCCAACCTTGTCAAAGGCAAGGCTGTGGCAGGCCTGGCAATTCTGCTCCATGTCGACCGGTTGAAAGCGCGTGCCATCCGCCGACGGCGTATGGCAATCGGCGCATTCCAGCACATCGCCATAGCCTTTGCTGACCTTCAGGCGCCGGGCCATCGCGGACACGCCACTGCGCGAATCGAGGTGCAGCTGGTGCGGGAATTTCAATCCGCTGTTATCCGTCGGCCGACCATCAAGCGAGGCGCGCATCAGGACCGGCTTGTCGCCGGGTGTAGAGGCGATAAGTGGTCGAAATTGCGGATGCTGGGTGCCGAAATCACCCGCATTGGGCAGCTTGGTATCGGTCAGGCGCTGGTTGAGCGAGGTATGGCAATCCGTGCAGAACGCCTGTGCTGTGGCAGGCATGGGGCCGGCACCTTCATGCTCGGTATGGCAGGATACGCACGATCCAGGCCCTTCCTTGCCAAACGCATTGGCGACGCTTGCAAGAAATTTACCACCAACACCCGGCATTTCGCGGGACTTGTCCAATCGGGCCGCAGGGGCATGATCGTGCACGTCCTTATGGCAGGATTGGCAGGTTTCATCCCGCACCGACACGAACGGCTTGGCGTGGCAAGCCTCACAATTGCCTTCAAGCGCATGATGCGCCTGGCTGAGCGGTCCGCTCGTCCACGATCCATCTGCCGTGGAGGACACTTTGGTTGCCCGGTTCATCGCTTGGGTTGCCGAAAGCGGCTTTCCATTTGCCACGCCGGCAACCGCCGGTGACTGCTTTTGCAGCGCGGCCCAGATTGGCACCGCCAGAAAACCGATCAGCACCGATATCGCGAACAGCCACGCCGTCCTGCGCTTGTCGGGCATCAATCCGGCTAGAGTGAAAATCTTGCGTTCGTCACGTTCCTCCGCAGCTTTCGAAATCGGATCGACGCGCTGCACCGTGAGGACGACTTCACCGCTCGATTCGCGCGATACGGTAATACGGTGACTGCCGAGACCAACCTCGCCGCCATCGGCGGGATCGATCGTGAACTGGCGACGCTTTTTGCGGCCCGATTCGATTGGCGAAGGTCCGGTTGCGGTGACAAGAACTTGCCCGTCACTGGTCCGTTCGATCTGCGCATGTTCCTGATCAACGCCGAGATCGGTGAGCGCAATGTCGTTGTTGGACGCGCGCCCAATCGTGACGACAGAGCGCGGCGCAGGCGCATCGCGAACGATTTCACGGCCATCGGCGGTGGTGCTGATGCGGCGGATCAAGAAGGGCTTCATGCCGGGATCACCAATAGAAAAAGACGCTGACGACGTGCGCGGTCAGCGCAGCGATCAGGATGAAGGTCACGGGCACATGGATGTATAACCAGATTTCGAGCAGGGCCTTCAACCGCATGTGGCGACGCAGCTGTTGCAGCGATGCTCTCTTTCGATCGATCAGATCATCCACCCGCTTGATGATCGCAGGATCAACCGATCCGCCTGATTCAGCGCGCAAGGCGCGATACGCACGATCGGTGGCACAGCGGGAATCACGCCCCGCCAGCCGCACCCACAGGCCCCCGGCGAACGGATCCTGCTGGAGTGATGCCAGCACCAGCGCCGACAGTCGCCCTTCGAGCGGTTGCGCCGCCTCATGCAACTGCCGGTCGGCACTGCGGATCAGCTCAAGCATCTGCCCTTCGGTTGTTGCCTGACGATTATTGCTCAGCGCTTCGGGGATCGTTGCATAGCCCACCACGCCCCACAGGCCGGAAAGGATCACCAGCATCATCAGTGCATAGGCAAGCGTGTGGACGTTCCACCCAAGCTGAAAGCCGGTGTGCAGGGTGGCGATGACGATCAGGCTGAGACCCAGATAGACATGTGCGCTCGTCCAGGCCTTTAACGACCAACGTCCCGGGGTCATCGCGCGCTTGCGCACGCCGAGCATCGTCAACCAAAGGATGAGGACGACGCCGATCGTTCCCAGCGTATAGCCATACCAGCTGCCGCCATTATGCCTCGGGGTGACATCAACCAGAAAATAACTGATCAACGAGATTGCACTCAGCGCGAGCGAAATCTTCAGCCAGCGATAGCCAGCATACCGCATGAAGCCCTCATGCCGGGTCGCGGCAACCTCGCGGCCGCCTGCCCCTCCAGATGCACGGGTAGCTATGACCGATCCTCTTCCTGAATCTTGGCGATGGTAAGGAAGCTTTCAGGGGATACGCGAATCGCCGCACCCGTTGGGCAGGCCCGCACACAGGCAGGGCCGCCCTTGATCGACGAACACATATCGCACTTGACCGCTTTTTTCGGGACATCGACCCCTGGGGTCGCGTGTTTATAGCGCCATTTTTTCGACGGCTCGCCAGGCCCCGGCCCGGCCCCGAACATCAGCCAGTTGAGCAATCCCGGCTTGACGGGCGGCCGTGCTTCCATGCGGATGACGCCATAGGGACAATTGCGCTGGCAGTTGCCGCAGCCGATGCAGGTATCATCGATAAACACTTCGCCGTTCGAGCCGCGCTGAATGGCGTTTGGCGGACAATCGGCCATGCAATGCGGCAATTCGCAGTGGCGGCAGCTGGTCGGCACGTGGAGATGCGCGTAGGTTCGGCCCGCCTCGCGGTCGAGCCGCGACAAGCCCTCATGACTGTCGGCACAAGCCTTTTCGCAGTTGTCGCACCCGACACAGAGCTTTTCGTCGATCAACAACACGTCGGTTGCTTCACCGATGCCGTTATCGACCAGGAACTTGGCGGTCTCGGAATAGGTGCTGAAGATCGCGGAATGGCTGTCCTTGCGGCTTTCGACAAAGGCCTGAACATTAGCCGTACCGGCGATGTCCGATTGGATCTTTTCCATCAGCGCAGGCTTCGCATCGAGAAGGCGTCGGAAAGCGGGGCCGTTCAACTTGATGACTTCGGATTTCACCGCCGCCTTGACGGTCTTGTGCCGACGCCCGCCGGTCAGCAGATTCTGCACGCCGACATAGGTGCTGGCCGGCATGTAGGAGATGAACACCGGCTTCCCGGCGACGTTTTTCTCCTCGATCATGCTGCCGATGCGGATGACATAAACATCGTCGCCCGCATCGCCTTCGTTGAAAATCGCTTCGCCGGCACGGACATTGACGATTTCATGGCTGTCGAGCACTTCGACCAGATCGCTTGCGAGCAGCCCCGATTTAAACATCTGGAGCAGCTGACGTTCGACCGAAATACGCGTGACGGCGCGCTTGGCGGCAGGCACCGATGCCATCAGCTTCAGCGCGGCGTTGCGGGGCACGTCAACAATGACGCAATTGGTGCCCGCACGCACCGTCGCACCGCGGCGGCGACCCGAAATCAGGCCAACTTCACCAAAGATCGACCCTTGCGGGATCGGGATGGTGATCGACGGATCGGTCGGGTTCACCTCGACCAGCACTGATCCTTCGGCGATGCACAGCAGCGACGATCCGGGCTCGTTGCGCTTGATGATCGCTTCGCCGGCCCGGTACAGCCGCACTTCCGAATCGAGCACGAATTCACGCATCTGCAGTGGCGACAGATCATTGAGGATGGTGATGTTGGTCCGCAATAGCTCCAGCCACTGATCGACCGTTCGCCCGGATTTCTTGAAATCGACGAACTTCGCTTCGAGCAACGGCTCATCGGCGGGTTTCAGCGATGTGTTGCCGTTGATGAACTCGAGCACGTCATAGCCCTGGTTCATGCAGTGCTTGATCAGCGGATAGCCGGCAAGCGCCCCGATGACGAAAATGCCGGGCTTGGTCGTTTCGAATTCAGGCGAGAGCTTTGGAAAGGCTTCACGATCGGCGCTGGTGAATTCGATGCCGCATGATTCGATAAACGCGCGCGGCGCCGCCGATCCCATGCGCGCGATGATGCGGTCGCACTTGATGATTTCGGTGCCTTCGCGCGTTTCGAGCACCAGCTCGTCCTCGCGCACTTCGCCCGGCGTTGTGTTGAGACGAACGGTAAGCCGCCCCTGTTCGGCAGCTTCGTTGAGAAGCTTGACGTTGGCGCTTTTGGCACGCGCAAAATCGGCTGAACGATTGAGGATGGTGACAATGTTGCCCTGCGCGGCATCGGCGGCAAGGCCAAGCGCGTTTTCGATGCCCGCGTCGCCCGATCCGATGACGGTGATATGTTCATCGACATATTCACCGGGATCGTCGAGCTGATACTGGACATGCGGCTGATCAGCGCCCGGGCAGCGCATCAGATTGGGATTGCCCTGCGTTCCGATCGCCAGCACCACACATTCGGCCTTTACGACGGTGCCGTCGGTTAGCTCGAGCGAAAAATCGCCCCGCTCGCCGGTGATCGCCTTAACTTCGCTGCGATAGCGGACGTTGATCTTGTTGGATGCGGCCTGATCATCCCAGATCTTGAGAATCGCTTCGCGTTTGCCCGCGTCGAAATCCAGATCGGAGCGAAGCACCAGCTTACTGGGCGTCGCCATCACGTGCTTGCCTTTCTGGTACTTGTAGATCGTGTCAGAAAGGTGATCGGTCTTTTCCAGCAGGACATGGGAAACGCCGAGCTGGGCCGCGCGTGCAGCAGCGCTGAGCCCTGCCGGACCCGAGCCGATTATCGCGACGCGCACGCGATCCCCCATGTCAATCGTCCCCCCAAATCGACCGGAACTGGCCCCCGCCGATGTCCCCAACCGAAATATGCTTTACCGCAATTTCTTCTGCACTACCATGGCGATTGAGGCGCGTCACCCCTATCAGACGCGCAAAACACCCAGATGGGGCGACGAGAAATTATCCAATGGTAAAAGGACAATGGGTGTTGGCGGGTGCTGCAATCGTCCTGATTGCGGCCATCGGTTATTCAGTTTCACGTGATTCGGCAAAGGCGCCGCCACCTGCGCTTTCAGCAAAATCAGCGGTCGCGGCGAATCAGCCCGAGGCGATCGATACACTTCGGGCCCGGGCGCAGGCTTCGCCCGGTGACGCGACCGCATGGGCGCGGCTGGGCGATGCGCTTTTTGCCAAAGGGCAGTTCGAAGAGGCCGTTAAGGCACTTGAGAAAGGAACGTCGGCTGATCCCAAGCGCGCTGACCTTTGGTCGGCGCTAGGTGAAGCGCGCGTGATGGCCAGCCCGCGCGATCCCATGCCCGCCGATGCGCTGGGGGCATTTCGCAAGGCATTGGTGATTGATCCCAAGGATCCGCGCAGCCGATATTTCACCGCGGTGGCGCGTGATCTGGCCGGTGAACATCAGGGCGCGATCGATGACTGGATGGCGCTGTTGAAGGATACGCCCCCGGGCGCATCATGGGAAAATGACCTGCGTCGAACGATTACGCAGGTGGCCAAGATCAACAAGATCGATGTGACCGCCAGGCTGGCAGCGCTGAAGCCTTCGGTTGATCATCCGGCGATGCCGACGGGTCCGGTCGGGCTGGCGGGCATTCCGGGACCCTCGGTCGAACAGATGCAGGCGGCTTCGGCGCTCACGCCAAGCCAGCAAGATGCCATGGCCCAACAGATGGTGGCCCAGCTGGAAGGCAAGCTGCGCAGCAATCCTGGCAACATCGATGGCTGGGTGATGCTGATGCGCAGCCGCAAAACCTTGGGCGAAAATGCCAAAGCATCCCGTGCTCTGGCGGATGCAGTGGCTGCGAATCCCGCTGCCGCCGCGCGGTTGAAAAGCGAGGCAGCCGCACTCGGCATTACGGTGATGTAGGGCTGACCGAAGAACGGTGGCTGGAGCGGGCGAAGGGATTCGAACCCTCGACCCCAACCTTGGCAAGGTTGTGCTCTACCCCTGAGCTACGCCCGCTCTGGCGACTTCGTCCGGGCTGGGCCACGGACGGGGTGAGGGCGGGCTGCTAGCATCGGCTTGGGGGGTTGGCAAGCCCGGATGCACTGGGCGGTCCGATTGTGCACAAACGCAGCCGCGAACACCGGTTTGTGCCACCCGTCGACTCGAAAAGGGTTGGCTTCACCCGGCGAGCGCCCACATAAGGCGCTGACCGTTTTTTCGCCGCAAGGCACAGGAGCAATAGCGTGGCTACTCTTGGCATGACCGCCGCCGAACGCGAGGCAATCGAGGCCTTCCGGCGCGATGTCGTCGAACCATCGATGACCAAATTGGTGATCATCGATTTCTGGGCAGAATGGTGTGGCCCCTGCAAGGCGCTGACACCGCTGCTCGAAAAAGTCGCCGCCGCCTATGCCGACAAGGGTGTGGTGCTGGCGAAGATCGATACCGACAAGAACCAGTTTATTGCCGCGCAATTCCAGATCCGGTCGATCCCCACTGTCTATGCGATGTTCGAAGGCCAGCTCGTGGCTGATCTGACGACCGCACGTACCGAATCGGCGCTGCGGGCGATGCTCGACCAGATTCTGCGCCAGTTGCCGATTCCGGCGGAAGGGTCAGCAGCGGAGCCCGAACCCGATGTCGAGCCGCTTATTTCCATGGCCGAACAGGTTTTGGCCGAAGGCGACAGCGAACGCGCGCTTGGCATTTTCGATCAGCTGGTCGAGATGGTGCCTGATCATCCCGCCGTCCTTTCGGGAAAAATCCGGGCGCTCGTCGCGAGCGGACGGGCTGACGATGCCGAGGCGGCGATTGCGGCGCTGCCGGAAGATGTGGCCAAGCTACCCGAAATCAGCCGCGCCCAGGCGGCGATTGCACTGGCGCGCGACGCCAAGCCGGTCGACGATCTGGCCGGGCTGGCAGCAGCAGCGGCTGCAAACCCCGCCGATATGGCCGCGCGCTATGAACTCGCCGGTGGGCAGATGGCAGCCGGCGATCGCGATTCGGCGGCAGACACGCTGCTGGCCATGATTGCCGATGACCGCAGCTGGGATGATGGCGCCGCACGCCAGCGACTGTTGAAGCTGTTCGAGGTGGTCGGACTTGAAGACCCCTGGGTGTCGGCGCAGCGTCGCCGCCTTTCGGCGATCCTGTTCGGATGACGATCGAACGCACCACCACGCGGCTATCGGTATTCCCGCTGCCCGGCGCGCTGCTGTTTCCGCGCATGCATTTGCCCCTCCACATCTTTGAGGAGCGCTACAAGGCGCTGATGAGCGACGCGATGGCGCGCGACCGGCGAATCGGGATGGTCCAGCCCCGCGCCGAGGGAAACCCACCACCGCTGTTCCAGGTGGGCTGCGTCGGCAAGATCGCGCAGTTCGAAATGCTTGACGACGGGCGTTATAATCTGGTGCTCGAAGGGCTGTCGCTGTTCCGCATTGTCCGAGAGCTCGACGTCGCGACACCGTTCCGCCAGGTCGAGGCCGAACTGATGCCGATGACCGAGGAGCAGGAGATCCTGTCGCTGTCGGGTCGCGCTGCACTTGAAATGGAATCGCGGCGCTTTGCCGATTTGCAGGGCTATGCCGTCGATTGGGATGCTGTCGCGCGGCTGGACGACGAATCGCTCGTCAACGGCGTTGCGCAGATCGCCCCGTTCGATGTCGCCGCCAAACAGGCATTGCTCGAATCGGCGAGCCTCGAGGATCGCGCCGAGTTGATCGTCCAGCTGATGCAGTTTTTCGGCCGCCACGACGGCGAGGACTCGGTGACGCTCCAGTGAACGAAGGCTCGGCCACGACGACGATCGATCCGTGGCTGCTGTCGATCCTTGTGTGCCCGCTCACGCGAACGCCGCTTCGGCATGACGCATCCGCGAACGAGCTCATTTCCGATGCGGCAGGTCTTGCCTATCCGATCAGAAATGGCGTCCCGATATTGCTGGTCGAGGAAGCGCGGCACCTACTGTCGACGATTGGAAGCTAGACCAATTCACCCTGCAACAGGCGGGGCAGATCCCCGCTTTCGCCGCGCGCTTCGGCCATGAAGCGGGCCTTGAGCGGTGGGATTGCCTGTACGGCGCTCAACCCGAAACGACGGACGGCGCTTGCCGTCTTGCCCGGCACGCCGAACAGCCGGTTGAGCATATCGGTCGCCATCGCCACCATCAGCGTATCGAGCCCCCGCCAGCGTTCGTAGCGCGCCAGCAATTGCGGATCGCCGAGATCGAGACCCAGGCGCTTGCCATCGACCAACACCTCGGTGAGCGTCGCGACATCGCGAAACCCCAGGTTCAAGCCCTGCCCCGCGATCGGGTGAATACCGTGCGCGGCATCGCCGACCAGGGCGAGCCGTTCGGCCGTGATCCGCGCGGCGTGATGGAAGCCCAGCGGATAGGTGGAACGCGGCGCAAGATTGCTCAGCGGACCGAGAAAACCGCCCATCTGCCGTTCGGCCTCGGCCAGAAACCCGCGATCGGACAGCTTAAGCATGCCAGGTGCATCGCGCTCACTGACGGTCCAGACCAGCGCCGAACGATTGCGCCCCTCAACCGGCAGCAACGGCAGAATAGCGAAGGGGCCGGCGGGATAGAAAATCTCGAACGCGCAATTCTCATGCGGGCGAACATGGTCGAACGCCGTGATGATCGCGTTATGGTGGTACTGCCACTGCGCGATCGTGATTCCGGCTGCCGTGCGGGTCGGGGAATTGCGCCCCTCAGCGGCGATCATCAACGGCGCGGCGATTTCAGGCCCCGAATCGAGCGTCATCCGGACACCCGTCGCATCGCGCGCTACCGACACGGCACGGGTTCGCATCCGCAAATCGACAGCGTCCGCTGCTGCCGCCGCCTGGTGCAGTGTCGTCCGCAATAAGCGGTTTTCATACATCGTCCCGAGCGCACCATCACCCGCATCGGGCGCGAAATCGAGTGCGCCGGGGGAGAGTCCGTCACTCACCCGGATCGATTCGATCGGGCAACCCCTGCCCGCCATCAACGCGCCTATGCCGATCGCATCGAGCATCCGGTGGCTGGCGCTGGCAATCGCAGAGGCGCGGCCATCGAAACTCGGTGCAAGCGTCACTGCCGGATCGGCCGGATCAACGACGATCGTGGTGATTCCGTGTGCCGCTAGCGACAGCGCCAGGCTGCACCCGACAAGCCCGCCGCCCAATATGATGACATCTGCATGATCCATGGGCATGGTCCTAGCGGCCCCGATGCAGCCTGCCAATTCCCCGGGCCATATGCCGTATCGGGATACCCCCATCTTGACGCGGGACTCGCGCCGCGCGATTGTGGAACATCAAGCGTACATTCGTGAAGGAAACGCTCATGGCGAGCCAGGCGCAACCACCTTTGTGGCGCGAAACCGTGCGGCATGGTGCACGTCGCAGCGGTGCGTTGATCGGCGCCATGGCGATTGCCGCCGTGACGATGATGTTCGCCGTTTGCCTGATCAGTTATCATCCGGGCGATCCGTCGCTCAGCACGGCCGCGGCTGGGCCGGCGCGTAACCTGCTTGGCAGCCCGGGTGCAGTGATTGCCGATGCACTGCTGGCGATGCTTGGCTGGCCGGTGGTGCTGTTGCTGCCCTTTGGCCTGGTGCTTGCCGCGCGACTGTGGCGGGACATGTCACCGGACGGATGGGGTCGCATGATCCTGAAAGGCGCTGGCGGCGCGGCGTTGATGGCGACCGCTTTGGCTTTCGTGTCATCGAGCGCGGTCAATGCCCTGCCTGCAGGGTATGGCGGTGCCATTGGCTTGTCATTGGCCACGCTGCTCCGATGGGGGACGGCCCAGATCGGCGATCCCACTGCGATCCTTTGGGCGGAACGCGTGTTGGGGTTATTGCTGGGGCTGGGTGGTATCGCGCTTTACGCTTTCAGCTACGAAATCGATCTGAGCGATCGGCAATGGCAGTTTCGATTGCCCCAAACGCGGGCTGATGCGTTGCCTGAGATGCTCGCCGACGACGAAGATGTCGTAGCGCCGCCGCGCAAACCGCTGCCCCGGCCGATTGCAGCGCCCGAAACACGGCCAGGCCCGGTGATTGCCGAGCGCGCCCTTGCCCCGTCGACCGCCAAACCGCGTGTCAAGCAAGCCTCGCTCGATCTGCGCGACAATTACCGCCTGCCGCCGCTCGATCTGCTCAAGCCTGCCCCCAAAAGTGGCAATCCGGTGATCGACAAGGCAGCACTTGAGCGCAATGCCCGACTGCTCGAATCGGTGCTGGACGATTTCCATGTAAAGGGCACGATCGTCGAGGTGCGCCCCGGCCCCGTGGTGACGATGTACGAGCTCGAACCCGCCAGCGGCATCAAGGCGAGCCGGGTGATCCAGCTCGCCGACGATATCGCCCGCAATATGAGCGCCATTTCCGCGCGCGTAGCGACGATACCCGGGCGGAGCGTGATCGGCATCGAACTGCCCAACGCGCGGCGCGAATCGGTGAACCTCCACGAACTGGTCGGCAGCCAGAGTTTCGAGGATCAATCCGCACAGCTGCCTATCATCCTCGGCAAGAATATCGCTGGCGATCCCGTCATCGCCGATCTTGCGCCGATGCCGCATCTGCTCGTGGCGGGCACCACCGGATCGGGCAAGTCGGTCGGGCTCAACTGCATGATCCTGTCGCTGCTCTATCGGCTCACGCCCGATCAGTGCCGGATGATCATGATCGATCCCAAGATGCTCGAGCTATCGATGTATGCCGATATCCCGCACCTGCTGGCCCCCGTCGTGACCGAGCCTGCCAAGGCGGTGCGCGCGCTGAAATGGGCGGTTGAGCAGATGGAGGATCGCTACCGGATGCTGGCATCGGTCAACGTTCGCAGTCTCGCGTCATTCAATGACAAGGTGCGCGCCGCCAAGGCGAAGGGCCAGCCGCTCGGTCGGAAGGTGCAGACGGGTTATGATCAGGGCACCGGCCAGCCGATCTATGAAGAAGAACAGCTCGATTTCCAGCCGCTGCCGCAGATTGTGATCATCGTCGACGAACTCGCCGATCTGATGATGACCGCCGGCAAGGAAGTCGAGTTCCTGATCCAGCGCCTCGCGCAAAAGGCACGCGCCGCGGGCATTCACCTCATCATGGCGACGCAGCGCCCCTCCGTCGACGTTATCACCGGCGTGATCAAGGCAAACTTGCCGACAAGAATCAGCTTCCACGTTACCTCGAAGATCGATTCACGCACGATCCTGGGCGAACAGGGGGCCGAACAGCTCCTCGGCCGCGGCGACATGCTCTATATGCCAGGCGGTAAGCAGATCGCGCGCGTACACGGCCCATTCGTCTCGGATGACGAGGTGCAGGCAGTCGCCAATCACTGGCGCGGCCAGGGTCAGCCCGATTACATTCAGTCCGTTACCGAGGAGCCGGAGGACGGCTTTGCGCTCGACGGCGCACCCGACGGCGAGGATTCGGCAGAAGACCAGCAATATCGCAATGCACGCCAGCTCGTTGCAGAGAGCCAGAAAGCATCAACATCATGGCTGCAGCGTCAGTTGCGCATCGGCTACAACAGTGCCGCGCGCCTGATCGAGCGGATGGAGAAGGATGGCCTGGTTTCCCGTCCCGATCATGTCGGCCGGCGCGAGGTGCTGATGGATCAGGATGGGCGCCCCCTATAGGTTGGAGCGGAACCGCAGCAATTCACCGCCCGTTCAACCCCCAGCGCCAATGTTGACGGCCATGGTACCTGCATTGCCTTGCATGTGGGATCGAACGCCCTTTCGGAGACTGACATCGTGACATTCCGGCCCTTGCTGGCGATCCCGCTGATCCTCGCGACTCCGTCGGCGGTGGTCGCGCAGGCGACCGGCGATCTTGCGCGGGTTCAGGATCATTTACGGTCGGTAGAAAGCCTGACCGCCAATTTCAGCCAGACCGATCGCAGCGGTAAGACGCTGGACGGCACGCTCACATTGAAAAAGCCCGGCAAGATCCGCTTTCAATATGAAAAGGGCGTGCCGATCCTGATCGTCGGCGACGGCAAAGCACTCTGGTTTCTCGATTATTCAGTGCGTCAGAAGCAGCGCTGGCCGATCGGCAATTCGCCGCTTGGCGTGCTGCTCGATCCGAACAAGGATATTACGCGCTTTGCCAGGGTCGTGCGCAGCGCCGATCCTCGAGTCATTTCAGTCGAGGCAACCGATCCACGTCATCCAGAATATGGCCGCATCACGCTCGTGTTTGCGCGCAATCCCAGCGCGCCGGGCGGATTGATGATGCAGGGCTGGGTCGCGCTTGATGCCCAGAATAACCGGACGACGATCCGGTTGTCGAATCAGGTGTTCAATGCACCCGTCGCCGATCGCGCGTTCCGTTGGGCCGATCCGACCCTGCGCGGCGGGCGTAACTGAGGGTGAATGAATTTCATTCATACTGGCGACAGGTTTAGCGCGCTAAAACACTCAGGCGAACGGGGCATTGCCGGTGTTTCCCCCCTGTTAACCGGCAAAACCCGTTCTGCCTGCGTGACGAACGCTAGGTCGGCCCTCGCTCCACGCCCCCGGAGCGGGGGCCTTTCTCTGTCCAGTATCTTTCGCCCTTGCCGAGATGCGACTGGCTAGCGGCGCGCGGCTCACAAGGCTACATCGCGGCATGGCAAATGCTCTCAAGATCGCATCGTGGAATATTAACTCGGTGCGCTTTCGAATCGATATCGTCGAACAATTCCTGCGCGAATCGGCACCCGACATCCTATGTCTGCAGGAAACCAAGGTAATGGATGGGGATTTTCCCGCCGCCGCCTTTCGCGCGCTCGGCTATCCCCACCTCGCACTTAACGGCCAACGGATGCATCACGGCGTTGCGATCATCAGCAAATTGCCGCTGCATGATCAAAGCCGTCTGGATTGGCAGGCCAATGGCGAGGCGCGCCATCTGGGCGTGCGGCTCGACAATGGATTGCGAATCGAAAATGTATACGTGCCCGCCGGGGGCGACATCCCCGATCGCGATCTGAACCCAAAATTTGGACAGAAGCTCGATTTCCTTGAGCGGATGACGCGTTGGTCGGAGACGATTTCAGGGCCGATGCTTCTGCTGGGTGATTTCAACATCGCACCGCTCGAGTCAGATGTCTGGAGCCATAAGCAACTGATCGACGTCGTCAGCCACACCCCGGTCGAGGTAGAGGCACTGGGCCGATTGCAAGCTGCGGGGCACTGGATCGATCTGGGTCGCCAGTTCATTCCCGCGCCCGAGCGCCTGTATACCTGGTGGAGTTACCGCGCAAAGGACTGGGCAGCGTCCGATCGCGGACGTCGGCTCGACCATATGTGGGCAAGCCCCGATCTTGCCTCGGCAGCCCGCGCGCATCAGGTCCATGAAGCAGCCCGGAGCTGGGTCAAGCCGTCCGATCACATTCCGATCATGACCGAGTTTGCGCTTTGAGTGCGCGGATTGTCGCGCAGGCGATCGATTCGCTGCGCCGGGGCTGGCCCGTGGCGGTGCAAACCGATCAAGGTCAGCTTGCCGTTCTGGCAATCGAAACCGCTGATCCGGTGCGGCTCGCAGCGTTCGACCCCGATGGCGTGGCACGGGTCCTGATTTCATCAGGTCGCGCCGCAACGCTGAAATTGGCCAACCAGGCCCCCGCTGCCGCACCGGAGTGTCCGGTGATGATCGACCGCACGCCCTGGCTGGATTTCGCGGCCGCCACCGCGCTCGCCGATCCGCAACTCGATTTGCTCACGCCGCTGAAAGGGCCCTTTCGGACGACCGATATCGACGATCGCGCGGCAGGTGCGGCGGCGCTGCGCCTCGCGACGCTGGCGGGGATACTGCCTGCCTTTTTCGCATTGCCCGGTGGCGACGCCGGGCTGACGATATCGCCCGCCGATATTGACGAACATCAGGATGCCCAGCGCCTGACGATTGCCGCGCGGGCGCATTTACCCGTGGCAGGCGCCGAATCCGCCGAGATCGTGGCGTTTCGAACCCCCGAAATGCCCGGCGAGCACGTCGCGCTGATGATCGGCGCCCCGACAGGCACACCCCCGCTGGTACGCTTGCACAGCGAATGCCTGACCGGGGATGTGCTTGGCAGCCTGAAATGTGATTGCGGACCCCAACTCGATGCGGCGATCACCGCGATTGCCGCCAGCGGCTGGGGAATCCTGCTCTATCTGCGGCAGGAAGGGCGCGGGATTGGGCTGATCAACAAGCTACGCGCCTATGCGTTGCAGGATCAGGGTTTCGATACGGTTGATGCCAACACCCGGCTGGGCTTTGCGGTCGATTCGCGCGATTTCACCGTGGCCGCGCGGATGCTGGCATTGCTTGGCCAGCGAACGGTGCGGTTGCTCACCAACAATCCGCAAAAGGTTGCCCAGCTTGAGGGTGCCGGGGTCACCGTTATCGAACGGGTGCCACACAAGCTGCCTGCCAATCCGCACAACGAACGTTACCTCGCCACCAAGCGCGACCGCACAGGCCACGAATTCTAGGCGACCAGCCGCGCCACCTCGTCAAAATCATGCGCAATTGCCTGTACGCCAATCCCGCGCAGCACCGATTCGTGATCTGCACCGCAATGCCTGCCCGCACACAAACCGATGACGAAGGCGCCGGATGCGACCGCTCCGCGTGCACCGACCGGCGAGTCTTCCAGGATGACGCAGTCAGTAATGGCGACACCGATCGCATCGGCCGCATGAAGATAAAGATCAGGCGCCGGCTTGCCCCGGACCACATGTTCCTTACCGCTGTAAATCCGGTCACCAAAAACGTCGCGTAGCCCGATATGCTCGAGATGACGAGCGATCCAGCGGGTCGAACTCGATGATGCGATCGCCTTGGGGAGCAGCGGCGGCAGGGATTGTACAAAATCGATCGCGCCGTGCACGGCGTCGATGCCTTCCGCCATCACCCGGGCATCTTCGGCCGCCCGGGCGGCATGAAAATCATCAGGCAGTGGGCCGCCGATCCAGCGTTCAACAGCGGCGTGAAAATCCCTGTCGGCCAGGCCCATAAACTGCGCCATCGATTGTTCAACGGTCGTGGGATGCCCGGCGTTGCTCAGGAACGCCGCGATCTGGCTGTTACCGACAAACTCACTGTCGATCAGCACGCCGTCGAAATCGAAGATGATACCGGCATATTTCATTACCCCACCATCACCCTCTCTCGCCAAATAATGCGCTGCCGACACGGACATGCGTTGCCCCCAGCGTGACAGCGGTTTCATAATCGCTGGACATGCCCATACTGAGCCCGGCGATGCCATGGTCGCGCGCCAGCTTTGCAAGCAACGCGAAATAGGGAGCCGGCTCGACATCGGCAGGGGGCAGGCACATCAAGCCTGCGATCGGCAGATCGACCTGCCGGGCCTCGGCAAGCAAAGCGGGCAGCCCCGCGGTTGCAACACCGCCTTTTTGGGGTTCATCGCCGATATTGACCTGAAGGAAGCAGGCCGGGCGCTTGCCCGATTTGTCCATCGCCTGCGCCAAGGCGCGGACGAGCGACGACCGATCAACGGCATGAATCACATCGAACAACGCGACTGCAGCGTCCGCCTTGTTCGACTGGAGCTGGCCGATCAGATGGAGTTCGATATCGGGCACAGCCGCCCGCAGCACGGGCCATTTCGCCTCTGCTTCCTGCACGCGGTTTTCGCCAAACACGCGTTGTCCGGCATCGATGATCGGGCGAATTACCTCTGCGCTGTGGGTTTTTGACACCGCAATCAGCGTCACGTCAGATGCGCGTCGACCTGCAAGTGTCGCGGCAGCGGCAATCGCCACCTGGACATTGGCAAGGCGTTGGGCAGGGTCGCTGTTTATCATCGGCGTGCTATAGACAGCGGTATGTGCGCGCGTCACCCCCGGATTCCGACCCACTGGCTAATGACCGACGAGCGCATGGGAGACGCGCTTTGGGATGCGCTAGGGCGGGTGCCGCGTGGTGGCGGCGTGATTTTTCGACATTACAGCCTGGATGCCAGGGCGCGGCGGGCACTGTTTCAGCGGGTAATACGGGTAACGCGGCAGCGCCGATTGATGCTGATCGCCGCCGGCACCGACCATCTCGGGCCACGCGTCGTGGGCAGACATGGACGCGTTTCCACCTGTGCGCGGGAGATAAAAAGTTGGCCCGCACATAATCTGCGGGAAGTAATCGCCGCTCGGCGCGCGCGGGCCGATATGGTCCTTATCTCACCGGTCTTTGCGACGCGGTCCCATCCCGGCAAAGCGTCGTTGGGGCTTGCGCGCGCAACATTTCTCGCACGTCAAACCGCGATCCCGGCGATTGCCTTGGGTGGCATTGATCACCGTAAGTTTCGGCGATTGAAACGGTTGGGGTTTCACGGTTGGGCGGGGGTTGATGCCTGGCTGTAACGCCGACACGATGCGTTACCCCTGCTAAATCCTGACATCAAAAGCGGAGCGCGGTACCGATATAGACGGCTTGGCTGTCGCGGCGATTATCGCTCAACCGATCGAGCCGGTTATTGTTTTCACGCTTGTACCGAAGCCCGGCCGTCAGATCGACATTGCGCGCCACCGAATAGGAGCCACCCACGTCGATTGCCATGCTGGGATCATCGGCAATCAGTTTCGGCGTATCCGCAGAAGGCCGATCAGCCACAGCGCGAAGTCGTGCCGATGCGCGCTTGCCGATATAGCTGACCCCAACACCGACCGAGTCGCGCCCGCCCGGAATGCTGGCCAGATCGAGCCGTGATACATCGCCCGAAAGCGCGAACCGCTTCCAACCCACCGACACACCAAGATTATAGGCGATGGGTGCCAGGCCAATCGATGCGCCGGACACCGGCTCTGCCGCGCCGAGTCGCGTCACATCGCTGCTCGCCAGCGTTGAGCGGGCGCGAACCGCAACCGTAACCGCACGGCTGCCGTTGCGGCGCGTTTCGGACGGGGTGAACCGGAAATCGCTATCGTTCAGACCGCTGCGCGCAAGCAGCGCAGCAAGCTTTGGATCAGCCGATGCAGGCGTGAAGGTAGAGATGCTGCGGCTCATCAAGCGTTCGGCGGGAACGAGTCGACGTGCACCGTCCGAAGCGCCCGCTGCCGGCATGACCAAACCGGCGACGATTAACGTCCCCAGAATGGAGCCAGCAATGAGACGACGCTTCGCCACAGCAAACCTTTCGAGTCCAATTCGATCTATAGTGATTTGCGCGCGCCGCACCACTGCCACATTTCACTTTATAGAGCTTTGTGGAGATAGTGTTGCAATCCGCCCACAATTGCAGTGCGATTGGAACCGGTGCCACCGATGCCGCACAGGCGTGCCACGCTTGCGGCTTGGCCGTACGATCTATAGAGGCCGAAGGACGAAAATGCATTTGTTCAGGGAACAGCCCATGATCCGCCTGTTGCGCACCGCGTTCGTGGCTTCAATCACCCTTTCACTCGTCGCCTGCGGTGGCGGCGCAAAGGATCGGCCGCGCGCCGATCTGGCTGCGTCCCAGGTAACGACCATCGGCGTGAACAGCTATCTGTGGCGCGCATCGCTCGACACGATCAGCTTCATGCCGTTGCTGCAGACCGATTCGAACGGCGGCGTTATCGTGAGCGACTGGTATATCAATCCTGCCTCACCTGCCGAGCGCATGAAGGTGACGATTTCGATCCTCGATCGCGATCTGCGGGCGGATGCGCTGCGGGTAACCGTCCAGCGCCAGATCAACCGCAACAGCGAATGGGTCGATGCCCCGGTGCGCGCAGCGACCGCGCAAAAGCTGGAAGACATCATCCTGACCCGAGCGCGCGACTTGCGGCGCACCGCCATCGCCGGCTGATCGGATGAACACGGCGTCGCGCTTCAATGCGCTGAAGGCGGACGCGGCCTGGCAGGCGATCTGGGATGAACGCCAGACGTTCAAGGCAACCCGACAAGGTTCGTCCGCCACCGAAAACCGGCCGCGCAGCTATGTGCTGGAGATGTTCCCCTATCCGTCGGGGCGCAT
>CAZWAL010000002.1:0-46933 GCA_964631905.1 uncultured Stakelama sp. | reverse complement strand
TCGTTGAGGTCCGCCCGCACATGGTCGGCCATAATCTGCGCGCGTACATCGAGGAGCTTGAAAAGCGGATGCGCAAGGCTGCGGGCGATCTGGAGTTCGAGGAAGCCGGCCGCCTGCGCGACGAAATCCGGTCACTGGAGGCGGAAGAGCTGGGCCTGCCGGTCGATGAGCGCAAAGCGCCGGTGATGGGGCGCTCGAACGAGGGCAAGCCGGGGACGCGCAAGACGCGCTACGGCAAGAGCCAGAAGATGCGGGCGGGGATGGCGGGGAGCTCGCGGCGGGCGCGGTGATTGTGCTCTCTGAAGGCGCCGCGCGCCGCTCAACGGGATTGCATATGTCATTCTGTCAGTGTATTGCTCAATCAATACACCAGCCCGTTGGAGAGTAGCCATGAAGCGTGCAATTGCCTTGTCGTTCAGCCTTGCCGTGGCGGCACTCGCACTGCCGGTCGGCGCCAGCGCGCAACCATCGACCCCATCCAAGGCATCGTCGATCCTCGCCGCGGTTACCGCACCGAATCGCCCCGCGGATCAGATCAAGCTCGATGCGTCGCGTAAGCCCGCTGAAATTCTTGCCTTTGCGGGGCTGAAGCCCGGCATGAAGGTGGCGGATATCATGGCGGGCGCTGGCTATTATACCGAGATCATGGCGCGTGTGGTGGGGCCGAAGGGCCGGGTGACGGCGTTCGAACCCGTGCAGTTCCTGCCGACCGACGACAAAGGCAAGGCGGTCTGGTCTTCGCTGATCACGCGCAACCCGAACGTTACTCAGACTGCCTATCCTTTCGATGCCTTCGCCGCTCCCGCGAACAGCTTCGATTTCACGATGCTGCATCTCTCCTACCACGACCTGTATTGGGAAAGCGCCCAGTACAAGATCCCGCGCACTGATCCGGCGGCGTTTGTTACGGCGTTGTTCAGGGCGACCAAGCCGGGTGGCATCGTCGCGGTGATCGACCATGTCGGTGCCAGCGGCGATACGCGCGTGGTGGTAGACAAGTTGCACCGCATCGATCCCGCCGTCGTGAAGGCTGATTTTCTGAAGGCGGGTTTCGTGCTCGACGGCGAAAGCGACCTGCTGAAGGTAGCGGCGGACGATCACACCAAGCTGGTGTTCGATCCTGCGGTGCGCGGCAATACCGATCGGTTCGTGTTTCGGTTCAGAAAGCCGAAGGGGTAAAATACCGGCCGTAATCTTGCGCCCAAACGCCTGCGCGTGCGGCGATGCCGTCTAGGCCGCGCGCTGCTCGCCCGCGATGCCTGCGACGAAATTGCCCGCGACGCTCTCCATATTCGCCAGACGGCTATCAACCGTCGAAACGCGCGCCTGCAGGCCATCGACTTCGCTGGCGACCACCTGATTATCCTCGCGGATTGCGGCGATTGTGTTCGACATCGTATCGGCGGCAAGCGCGGTTTCGTCGACGCTGGCGGTGATCGCACAGACCGTGCTCGCCTGATCGTTCATCGCCGCGCGAATCCGATCGGCACCGTCGGCAAGCTGCGTGATCGTCGACTGGATCGACACATTGGTTTCGACGGTGGAGCGGGTTGCCGCCTGAATCGCGGCAATCGTGGCAGCAATGTCATCGGTCGCGCGCGCCGTCTGGTTTGCGAGGCTCTTCACTTCCTGCGCCACCACCGCAAAACCGCGTCCCGCATCGCCAGCGCGCGCCGCTTCGATCGTGGCGTTCAGCGCGAGCAAATTGGTCTGCCCGGCGATGTCGCGGATCAACCCAAGGATCGACTCGATCGATCGGGCATGGTCGGATAGCGCGCGTGAGGTCTCGACGGCGTCGGCGGCCTGTTTGCTGGCCTGCAGCGCCGTATCGGCCGCAGCCTCCACTTCGCCGCGTGCATCCCTGATCGCGGCGATCAGGCCCGATGCGGTATGCGCCGCATCGCGCATCGCCTGTGCCGATTGTTCGGCGGCGATCGCCACTTCGGATGTCTTGTCGAGCGTGCTGCGCGCGGCGATCGCGGTTTGCGAGGTGTGCGCCCGCAGCGCCGCCACGTCCGCCACCGATTCATGCAGCAACCCGCCGAGATCATCCAGATACGCCTGACCGCGCGCGGAAAGCTGTTCGGCAGTTTCGGCACGGCGGACGATGCCGATCTGGGTCATGCAGATATCGACCTCGATACAGTGAAGCCGCTGAATCGTATCGAGCGCGAGGGCGACGAAATCGAGATCATCGGCGAAATGGACTTTATACGCTTCGGCCAGCGCAGTGGCATAATCCATCAATGCCGCAATGATCACCGGCTGCGCCATGTTGAGCGCCGCCTGTTCGCGCCCGCGCTTGGCGATCAGGGCGACCCATTCGGCATCGATCGGCCAGGTCCAGCGCTGTTCGGTCGTTTCACGAACGATCGCGACGAAGTTCTCGATATCGGCCGGCGCAACACCGCTGAGCGGATGGCTGAACGCAGCGCGCCATTTTGCTTCCAGTATCGGGATCATGATGTGCGATGATCGCGCCCAGACGGTGCGCAAAGCTTCCTGGAATTTCCCGCCATCATTGTACAGCCGAACGCGCATCGCGACGTCCTTGTCGCTTAAGCGTTTACTGATCTTGCCATCGATCATCGTTGATCTGCCTTTTGGTCCCGCCAGACGATTGGGGGACGCGAAGGCACGTTCTAGCCGGGGTTGATTAACGCCCCGTAAAGCATAACGCGACGCCGGTGCGCGCCGCTCAATCGTCAGCGATCAGGCTCGTTTTCTTGGTGTCGGGCAGCAGCAGAAAGCCGATCGTCGCCATGCCGATCACGGCGGTTACATACCAGTAGAACCCCGCCTCCAGATGCAGATCCTTGAACTTCAGCGCGACATATTCGGCCGTGCCGCCAAAGATCGTGTTGCCCAGCGCATAGGGCAATGCGACGCCCAAGGTGCGCAGATGCGCGGGGAACAGCTCTGCCTTGATGAGTCCGCTGATCGACGTGTAGGCGCTGAGAAGCATCAGCGGCACCAGGATGATCGCAAACGCCGTCACCGCATCGGTCGTCAACGCCAGCGTGCTGAACACCGGCACCGATACCGCAATGCCGCCGAACCCGAACAGCAGCAGCATGGGTTTGCGCCCGAACTTGTCAGAGAGATGCCCAAAAAAGGGCTGGCTGAGCATGAACACCACCAGCGCCATCGTCATGATCTCGGTCGCGGCCTGGCGCGGAAAGCCGCTCGTGTTGACCAGGAATTTCTGCATATAGGTCGTGTAGGCATAGAAGGCGCAGCTGCCCCCACCGCTGATCGCCGCCACGATCAGGAACTCGCGTGGGTGCGCCCGCCACAGGCTGAGTGCGGTCGATTTGGGGCGATCCTTGTCGAGATTTTCGAATGCCGCCGTCTCGGCCAGCTGCCGCCGCAGCATGTAAACAAGCAGCGCAAGCGCCGCGCCCAGCGCAAAGGCGATCCGCCAGCCCCAGCTTTCCATCGCAGGTTCATCGAGCAGCGCAACGAGGATCAGCGTGACGCCGGATGCGAGCAACTGCCCGCCGATCAGCGTGAAATACTGGAAGCTCGCCCAGAAACCCCGCCGCTGCCGCGTCGCCATTTCGGAGAGATAGGTGGCACTCGCGCCATATTCGCCGCCAACCGACAGCCCCTGCAGCATCCGTGCGACGATCAGGATCGTCGGCGCGAGGATACCCGCCTGCGCGTAAGTCGGCGCGACCGCGATCATCAGCGATCCGCCGCACATCAGCCCGACCGATACGGCGAGCCCCGCCTTGCGGCCATGCTTGTCGGCATAGCTGCCCATGATCCACGCGCCGATCGGCCGCATCAAAAAGCCGACCGCGAAGATCGCCGCCGCGCTCAGCAACTGCGCGGTCTGGTCGCTTTTCGGGAAGAAGCTTGGCGCGAAATAGATCGTCAGCACCGAATAGGCGTACCAATCATACCATTCGACCAGGTTGCCCGCCGATCCGCCGATTATCGCCTTGATGCGTTTGCCGTTCATCATCCCTCCGCAGTGCCCTAACTTGCCCAAGCATGGGACGAAGGGAAGCGCTTTATCGGTCGCGGTGCATGATGCGTGGTTGAGCGCGCGCGCCGCATCGCCCATAGGGGAGCCATGTCGTTCACCCGCGTGCCTTTTCTGTTGCTGATTGCCGGTGCCGCCATGGCGAGCGCGCAGGTGCCGACCTACACGCCTGCGCCGCCGCGTACGACTGGCCCCGCACCGTTCGCACCGAGGCCAACGCCAACGCCCGCTCCAACGGCGGCACCCGGTCCGGCCCCTTTTGCGCCAAGAACGACCCCGCCGGCGCGATCGCCCTATTCGCCGGTTTACACACCGCCCAGCGCACCGGCGCTTACGCCCGCACCCCCACCGGCCTTCACGCCCGCCCCCCCGCCAGCCGCGCCGCCTGCTTATCGCGGCGACTGGCGCGACTGGCCGCTGACGCCAGGCAACTGGGTGTATCGGCAGGATGCGCGCGGCAGCATTGCGCTGTTCGGCGTGCCCGGTGCCGATGCCGAGCTGACGATCCGGTGTGATCGGATCGCCGGCCAAATCTATATCTCGCGCAAGGGGGCGGCCCCCGGCAACGCGCCGGTCACCTTCCGCACGTCCAGCAGCCTGCGCACGCTGGCGATGCAGCCGACCGGCGCGACGCCTGCCTATATGGCGCTGACGTTGTTCCCGCGCGATCCGCTGCTCGATGCGATCGGTTATAGCCGGGGGCGGTTCGTCGTCGAACAGGCGACGCTGCCAACCCTGGTGATCCCCGCCTGGGCCGAAACGCTGCGGGTGAGCGAAGATTGCCGTCCGTGAAGCTGGTTCGGCTGGCGGTGCTGGTCGCGCTCGCCGGTTGTACGCCTGAAAAGGCACCGGCGCCGCAAGCGGGCACCAACCAGATGGAAGCCGTGACGATCCCCGGCCCCGATGCGCAGGTCGCGGCGGGCAGCCTGCCCACGCCCGAGCTTGACGGCGTGGCGACGACGCCCGGCCGCTGGCGACGCGACCGTGGACCGACTGGCGATGCGGTGATCTTTGCCGATCGTGGCGGGCGCACCTTGTTCGGCATGCGCTGTGCCCGGGCCAAGCAGCGCTGGCTGTTCGTCCGCGCGGGCAACGCCGGCGCGGCGGGCAGCATGAAGATCGTCACCGCATCGGGCGCGGCGAGTTACCCCGTGTTGCCCCGCGCCTTCGCCCCCGGCGTGATGGCTGCCGCCCCCATCGACGATCCGTTTATCGTCACCTCGCTCGCGCAGGCGACCGGGCGGATCGGGGTGATGCTGGGCGGCGGCGCGGTGCTCGCCATGCCCGCCGATCCGGTAATTGGCGATGTGGTGAGGGACTGTGTCGCGAACCGCCGAGCACAGTCCTCGTGAATCGCCCAAAACAAAAATAATTACAAGACTTGTAGTTGCCGAACACATGATTCAAACATGAGTCGTGCCCAGGCAGGGCACGGTGTTTCAACTAGCGAAAGGAGGTGATCCGATGTCTCATGGTTCAGCAAAGGGGTCGGTTCAGTTCGTTCGGGGGATGCGGCGCTAATCCGCCGGGCCTGACGGGGGGCATTCTCCCCCAGTCAACGTTAAGGCCCATAGGATTGGCGGCTCGCATGGTCTCCCGGGCTGGAGCTTCCGGCCGCTGACCATGTCAGGAGGTTGCCGGGGTGGTGCAATTGGCACCCCCCGGCAGCCTCTTTTCATTTGTGGGGGTGGTGGGGCGAGAGGAGTCGGCTGAATTTCTGCTCATGGTGGAAAGCGGAAATTGGCCGCTAGGCACATCTGCCCCCATCTGTTGGTACATAGTTGAGGTAGGCACCGTCCGAGGCGAGCACTTGAAAACCTTCTAAAAGGCTATCGTCAAAGACCCCGTAGGTCCGCCCGTTCTCCACTCGGTAGAACTGCCAATACCATCCTTCGCTGTCATCCATGCGGAACCGATAGCCAGTGGCGGTTTTTTCAGGTCGGGCGAGTCCATTAGTCGTTATGAGTATTCCCATTTTCGACCTCTCAAGGTGGAATGGAATGATTGGGAGGCCAGCTTGGCCCACATGGATGCCTGCTGCGTCAAGTCGAATGGTAGGGCTATCGATTGCTCCATAGCATCCAAACACGGCGGCATTAGAGGGCGCTTGCGGTGGTGCTGGTCGCATGAAGGAAAACACAACCCAGGAAATAATCATCGCCACCGGCAATAAGCGAAAAAACCTTCCAAACTCGTCGTTCGCTTCGATCCGCATTAGGCAAGCATAGGCATCAAACGGACGTCCGCAACCGGGCTAAAGCTGCCACCATCCTTACCCGTCACCCCGGACTCGTTCCGGGGTCCACCCATCCCCACGCACGTCATCGATTGCGGCGCGGTAGGCCCCGGAACAGGTCCGGGGTGACGACGGCCGGTGTGCGGGCGCTGGCCGCAACTTCACATCGGGATGTGTACTGTCGAAGTTATCGACTTCTAACCGTTCGTCCTGAGTAGGGACAGAGCTTGTCGAGGAGCTGCGGGTCGGATCGTCCCCCCGGACGATCCTGAAACATGCGGGGCATGTTTCACCTGCTGCTTATCGAAGGATGTGCCCCAAACGACGTCCTTCGATACGCCATTTCGACTTCGCTCAATGCCTGTCCTGAGCGCCTGCCTTGGCAGGCAGTCGAAGGGGCTACTCAGGACGAACGGGTGGGTTTCATGTTGTAACCTGTTCGGCGATCGCAACGCCACTTGCGCCGCGCCCTCGTCCGGTTACGTTCGCGTCACCGTCTTTGGGGAAATTCATGCGCCACCATCTTCTGCCGCTCGCCGCCGTCGTTCTTGCCATCGCCACCCCCGCAACCGCGCAAACCGCGCCCAAGGTTGAGGAAGCCTCGATTGCCGATCTGAAGGCGATGATCGCCAGTGGCGCTGCCTCCAGCGAGACGATCACCCAGGCCTATCTCGCGCGGATCGCGGCGATGGACCGCGCTGGCCCGACGCTGCGATCGATCATCGCGACGAACCCCGATGCGCTGGCGCAAGCGCGGGCGGCCGATGCGCGGCGCAAGGCGGGCAAGGCGCTCGGCCCGCTCGATGGCGTACCGGTGCTGGTGAAGGACAATATCGAGACGAAGGACCCGATCGCGACGACGGCGGGCAGCCTCGCGCTGAAGGACAATATCACGCTGCGCGATGCGCCGATGGTGGCTGCTTTGCGCAAGGGCGGCGCGGTGATTCTGGGCAAAACCAACCTGTCCGAATGGGCCAATATCCGGTCGAACAATTCGATCAGCGGGTGGAGCGCGGTGGGGGGGCAGGTGCGTAACCCTTACGCGCTTGATCGCACGCCCTGCGGTTCGTCCAGTGGTACCGGCGCGTCGATTGCCGCGAGTTTCGCCGCGGTGGGGATCGGCACGGAGACTGACGGATCGGTCGTCTGCCCGTCCTCGATCAATGGGCTCGTTGGCCTGAAGCCGACGATCGGGCTGGTCAGCCGCACCCACGTGGTGCCGATCAGTCATAGTCAGGACACGCCGGGGCCGATGGCGCGGAGTGTGACCGATGCGGCGATCCTGTTCTCGGCGATGATCGCCAGCGACCCCGCCGATACGGTGACCAAGGATGCCGACAAGTATAAGCGCGATTATGCCGCCGGGCTGGCGGGCGCGTCGCTGAAGGGCGTGCGGATCGCGGTGCGGCGGCCGACAATGGGGGCCGATCTCGCCAAGTCTTTCGATGCGGCGCTGGCCGTGCTGAAGGCGCAGGGCGCAGTGCTGGTCGATGTAGAGATGCCCAAGCTCGACGGGCTGGGCGCGGCAGAGTTTGCGGTGCTGCTGAGCGAGTTGAAGGGTGACCTGAACGCCTATCTCGCGACCACGCCCGCCGCCGTGAAGACGCGGACACTGAAAGACGTGATGGCTTTCAACGTCGCGAATGCGTCAACCGAAATGCCCTATTTCGCGCAGGAAACCTTTGAGGCGGCGGAAAAGACGCGCGGGCTCGATGATCCCGAATATCTGGGCGCACGCGCGAAATCGAAGCGGCTGGCGGGGGTGGAGGGCATCGACGCGATGCTCGCCAAGGCGAATGCGCAGATCCTGGTTGAGCCGAGCTACGGCCCCGGCTGGCTGATCGACGGCGTCTATGGTGACCAGTATAACGGCCCCTCATCGAGTGAGCTGCCCGCGGTATCGGGCTATCCCAATCTGACGGTGCCGATGGGGCTGGTGCGCGGGCTGCCGGTCGGGCTGTCGTTCATCGGTACGGCCTATAGCGAGGGCACGCTGCTCGGCGCAGGCTATGTCTATGAGCAGGCGAGCAAGGCGCGGGTGGCGCCGCGATACCTGCCAACGGCGGATGTGGGGCCGGGGATGGATGGGGTGCGCTAGGGTCGGTCCTTTTCGAGCAGTTCGACCCGCACCCGCGTCGCGCGAAGCGACAGCCGCACCTCGATCATGAACATGATCAGCCCGGCCACGAGCAAGATCGTCGCCAGAATGAAGGTGAGCGCGACGATGGTGCCGATTTTCCAATTAGTGAGCTCGGCCACGAACAGCAGCGCCACCACGCTACAGATCGCCACCGCGCTGCTAACGCAGAGGAAAAGCGCCGCGTTGATCATCGACATGCGCCGATCGAGCTGGCGCAGTTCCCAGACATGGCGATCATGCTCGGGGCCGCTGCTGCTGGGGTGAAGTTTTTCCAGCGTGCGCGACCGATCGATCACCCGTGCAAGACGACCGGCGATCACGTTCAGCACCGCGCCGATCCCTGCCAGCAGGAAGACGGGTGCGACGGACAGCTGGATCGCCTGAGCGATGGTCGAGACGGCGGGCATGGCAGACATCGTGTTACCTGAAAGTGGTGTGGGCAAATCGTCAAGCGCCAACGGGTTGGTAACGACTGTTGCTGTAAGATTGCTGCATGACGAAGCCGATGCTGCTTGCCGATTTCGCGCGCCTGCCGCCAGCGATGGTTGCGCAGGTGGGCGACGGGCTGTCGGCGGCAATCGACAGCGTGGCGGTGGCCGCGCCCGACAGTCACCGGTTCCTGCGCTATCACTGGTTCGCCGCTGCGCTGTCGGCCTATGGCGGGCAAGCACGCACGATTGTGATCGAGGCGGACCGGGTGCCCATCATCGCGCTACCGATGGTCGCCCTGGGCCCACGCTGGGCGGGTCTGGCTGCAGTGCCGGGGGGGTATTGGCCATTCCGCAGCTTTCCCGCGGTGGAGGGCACGCCTGCCAATGCGTTTGATGTGCTGGTCGCGGCGCTGGCACGGCAGATCAATGCGCTGCGGATCGGCCCGGTTTATGACGGGGACCCTGCAGCCACCGCGCTCATCACGGTTGCGCGCAGGCAAGGCTGGGCGGTGCTCGACCGGTTCGTCGCGGACAGTTTCCTGCTCGACATGGCTGCCGAAGCCGCGAATGGCTGGCCGCGCAATTCGACGCTGCGCAAGAATCGCTTCCACGAGAAGCACTTGACTGAACATGGCGCGCTCGACTGGCGTTTTCTGGATGGTGCAGCGCTGAAGGCGGGCGGGTTCGATGCGCTTGCGTCGATCGAAGAGAAAAGCTGGATCGCCGCGCGCACCGACGGCCATGATGCGAAGTTTACCGCGACCGGGCATGGCGCGTTCTGGCGCGCGCTCGCCGATGATCCGGTGCTCGCTGGCATGATGCACGCGGCTTTGCTCACCGTGAATGGTGCGCCTGCAGCCTTCTCGTTCGATATCGACGCCGGGGCGCTGAAATATGCGGTTGCCAACAGCTATGATCCCGCCTTTGCCAAGCACTCGCCGGGCAAATTGCTCTATTACCGTAATCTCGTCGAAGCGATGGCGCGCGGCATCACACAGGTTGATTGGGGGGCGGGGGATAGCGGGTATAAGCGCGTGATTGGCGCGACCCAGGGCCCGGCGATCCGGGACTGGCTGCTGGTGCGGCCCGGCCTGCCCGCGATGCTCGGCCGGATGCTCAAAGGCTATTGGGCACGCAGCGGCCATAGCGGCTGATCCCGCGCCAGTTGACGGTAATGCCGTTTTGGCGATAGCATTTGGCCATTACCTCGGAGTGGTCATGTTAGGAATTGTCGCCCGCTGATTGCTGGCCGGGGCATCGCCCCGCTGCCCAGCATCGTGCACCGCCGCCGCCCCTTTCGGGCGGGTCCGGCCGTGCGGGCACTAACCCCATGTCCGGGGCTGACATTTCCAATGAATATCTCGAAATACGAACAGCGCGTACTGCACGCGTTGGCGCAGGGCGGGCGCATTGTTCACCGCCGTGACGAACAAGGCCGGATCAACGCGGTCGATTGCTTTACCCGTGAAGGCTATGTGCTTACCGATTGCAGCCTGTCGCTATTCCAGCGGCTCCGGCGTCGTGGATTGATTGCAAGCCAGGGCGGCGGCCCCTATCGCGCAACGCGGCTGGGGCTGGCATCGGTGCGGTCACAACTTGATAATCGATAGGGTTGGGGAATGGAGGATCAATCACCGCTGCTGGCGGGAATCGAGCTTGGCGGGACCAAGGCGATCGCGGTGCTGGCACGCGGCAGCACCATTGTCGCGCGCGAATCCTTCCCCACCTCCGCCGATCCGGCGGCGACGCTGGCGGCGGTGGTGGCGGTGATTGCCGGCTGGCACGCACAGGCGCCGCTGGCCGCGATCGGCATCGCCAGCTTTGGTCCCGTCGCGCTCGATCCGCACGCGTCGACCTATGGGCAGATCCTAGACACGCCAAAGCCGGGCTGGGCCGGGTTCGATGTGGTCGGCAGCGTGCGGCAGGCGATCGACGTGCCGCTGGCGATCGATACCGATGTCAACGCCGCTGCGCTGGCCGAAGGGCAGTGGGGCGGATCACAGGGGTGCCGGGTGCATGGCTATGTAACAATCGGGACCGGCGTTGGCGGGGGAATCGTGGTCGATGGGCAACCGGTCCACGGTTTCCTGCATCCGGAGATCGGCCATATGCGGGTGCCGCGCGTGGCGGGCGATGCGTTTGCCGGTGCATGCCCGTTTCACGGTGATTGTGTGGAGGGGCTGGTCGCCGGGCCGGCGCTCGCCGCGCGCACTGGGCTGATGGGCGCGGATATTGCCGATGATCATCCGGTTTGGGCCAATGTGGCGCAAGAACTGGGTGATTTCTTCGTCAACATGCTGGTCAGCCTCGCGCCTGAACGGATTGCGCTGGGCGGCAGCGTGGTCCTCGGGCGGCCATTCTTGCTTCCCGCGGTGCACGCGGTGGTGGCGCATCGTCTTGGCCGATATTTGCCCTCGACGGGCATGGCGCCTGAATCCCGGATCGCGCTGGCGACGCTAGGCGCGGATGCCGGGCCGCTGGGCGCGATCGCGCTGGCTGAGCGGGCGCTGGGCTAAATCCGCAGGTGGCGTCAGTACCACATTTTCGATATTCGTGAGTGTGGAATTAGAATAAAATATATCTATCAATCTGTTATGGCCGAAGCGGATTGGGCAAACCAGAAGGCTACCTATCTGCCAGCGGGTTCATCGGTTGCCGCGGCACCCTGACAACTTTTGGTTCGTAAACATCCATCTTGAGGTTGCAGGCGGTTCAGATGCATGTGGCGATATGACCATAGCAAACGATCGCACACCGATACCTCATGAGTACGCACATGGCCGCAGAGACGGCCTGAGACTTGCGCTGGCTATCCTTGCCGCGGAGGAGGAAAAGTGGTCCGCGTTGCTCGGTGAAAGCCGGTCGTGGAAAACAAACGTCATTCGCGAAGTGCGACACAAAACGCTGAAGGTGGCGCAATCCCGCGTGCAAACGGCGCTGAACCGCCTGACACCCAAGGACAGCACTTCAATGAGCGCCGAGCTTGCAACAGCGCTCGACCTTGCTGGGCTTTAGTGGGGTCGTCGGGTGCCACGGCGACGATCATAGGCCCTTTTCGGCTTTTGCTGGTCTTAAAGGCCTCTTGAGATTCGCTTGCCAGGTCTCACACCTTCTTTTTGAAGACCCGAATGAACTCACTTGAGCAAATCGATATCGGATCGCCATTGCCGGTTGCTGACCCTGCTGACATTAGAATGCGGTCCAAAATGCAAAACAGGTAGCGTTTCCCGATGCGTCAGATACTCGCACTTTTGATCGCAATGTTCCCCGTGCAAGTTACCGCACAGACACAGCCTGTCGCCACACCAACCGCTCAACTCGCAAAACAATGGCCGAACACTCAGGGCAGCTACATCATCAAAAACTTCAAGTTCCGGTCGGGTGAGGCTCTGCCGGAACTGAAGCTCGGCTATACCACGCTCGGCACGCCCATTCGCGATCAGGCAGGGCGCATCACCAACGCGGTCATGGGTCTGCACGGTACTGGCGGTTCAGGACGGTCGCTCCTCAATCCGGCATTTGCAGACGAGCTGTTTGGCCCCGGCGCGCCATTCGATCTTCGCACAACGTATGTGATCCTGCCTGACAATATCGGACATGGAAATTCTTCGAAGCCCTCGGACGGGCTACGCATGCAGTTTCCGCATTATGATTATGACGACATGGTCGAGGCCCAGCGTCGCCTTCTTGTCGAACATCTGGGCGTGTCGCATCTGAAGCTGATTATTGGCACGTCGATGGGATGCATGCAGGCGTTTGTCTGGGGTACGACCCATCCGGGCTTCGCAGAAAGGCTTGCGCCCTTTGCCTGCAACACCCGGGAAATCGCTGGGCGGAATCGGATGTGGCGCAAAATGGTGGTCGACGCGATCAAGGCTGATCCGCTTTGGGAAGGCGGCAATTACAAGACTCAGCCCGTTCAGGGATTACGCACGGCGAATTACCTTTCGATTCTGGCCGGCGGCAATCCTGTTGCCCTGCAAATGCGCTTTCCGACGCGTGAGCTGGCCGAGAAAGCGTTGGCCGATGGAATGGCCCAGCGTGGAAGCGGACAGGACGCGAATGACATCATCTACCAGTACGAGTCGTCGCGATCCTATAATCCTTACCCGTTGCTCGGTCGCGTCACAGTACCGGTGCTCTGGATCAACTCAGCTGATGACTTCATCAATCCGCCCGAGCTGGGCTTGGCGCAGGAGGATGTGAAACGCATGCCGCGAGCACGCTTTATCCTCATTCCTGCAAGCGCGGAGACGAAGGGACATGGCACGCATACATGGGCCAAATTCTGGAAAGCTGATCTTGTGAAGCTACTCGGCGAAGCGGCCAGTTAAGTGCTCATTAGATCCAGCAGTTGGTCCACTCGAATGTCGAAACGGGTGGAAAGCGGCCGGTCTGCTTTGGAGTGGAATTCGAAGTAATCGGACATTCGGTGAGGTGCCATCGACGGACAACTTAGCGGACAGCGGCACATTCATTTGGGGCGGGCATTTGGGGCGGGAAGTTTCGGCAAGGGCCCGCTGCTCTGCCTCGGACTTTTAACGAAGGTGCGCCTCAACTCCTGCCGTACGAAGCCGACTCCTAAAACTCACTGCTCACCGATGCCGGTCGAGCGTCAACGCCGAGGGCCGATCGCGGCGAGCAATAGCTTTCGGGCATCAACTCCATGCGGCATTGCTATGCCCGCTTGCGACCAGAATCCTGGATAATGCGGTCATCCCGGCGACATTCGCTGCAACGGAGATTGACCATGCCCACTCGTTCGATTCTGCTCGCCATCGCTTTGGCGGTCAGCGGTACGGCCGCCGAAGCGCGGCATGCTGTCCCCGGATCCACCGTCCAGTCGGCTAAGGCCGAAGGCATCGTGCGCTTGCGCAGCAATCATGGCTTCGATGAGACCGTTGCGCGCCTGAAGGCGGCGATCGCCGCCAAGGGTGTGCGCTTCTTCGATGCGCTCGATCAGCAGGCGCTGGGCAAGGAAGCAAATCTGGCGATCGGCAGGTCGGTGATCGTGCGTTTTGGAAATCCGCCGCTTGGCGTGCAATTCCTGCAGGCCAACCGCTATGCCGGGCTCGACTGGCCGGTGCGGATGCTGGTCGTCGAGGAGGCGGACGGGAGCATCTGGCTGGCCTGGACCGACTTCCGGTTTATGGCGAAACGCTATGGGATCACGACGCAGGATGCGCAGTTCAAGATGGCGGCCGAGGTCGCGGGCGCCATTGCCGCGGATGCTGCCAACTAATCCATGACGATGCCGGTCGCGCTTTTAGGGTTGGCGTTCCTTGTCGCGGCGGTGTGTGCCGCGATCATGGGCTATGCCATCCAGCGCGGCGCGACCTGCATGGTCGCAGCGGTCGATGAGGTGATCAACCGCCGCCGTGCGCACCGCCTGATCGCGCTTGGAGAGGCGGCCGTCTGGGTCGCGGGCGGGCTGATCCTGGCCAACATGCTTGGCATGCTGAAAATGCCCCCGGTCGGGCATGTGCTGGGGATCGCCACGGTCTGCGGCGGCATCCTGCTCGGGATCGGTGCGCTCATCAATCGCGCATGCGTGTTTGGGGCGATCGCACGGCTGGGCTCGGGCGAATGGGCCTACGCGCTCACGCCCGTCGGCTTTTTCCTTGGCTGTATCGGGGCCGGTGCGCTGATGGCGTCTGCTGCGCCCATGCCGAATACCTCGCCGCTGTTCGGCGCCGGACGCTTGCTGATCTTTCCATTTCTGGTGTTCGCGGCTTGGCGTGTGATCGAAGCGTTCGGCGCTATGCGACGCCGACGGTTTGCCGCGCACATCTGGTCGCCGCACCGTGCGACGATGGTGATCGGCCTAGCCTTTATCGTGATGATGCTGACGGTCGGCAGCTGGGCCTATACCGATGCGCTGGCGTCGCTTGCGCGCGGGATGGCGGAGAATGTGCCCGCCAAGATGCTGCTCTTTGCCGCGCTGTTGGTCGGCGCGCTGGTCGGCGGCTGGACTGCGGGCAGGTTGCGCTTCGCGGCACCCATGCGCGCGGATATGGCCCGCTGCCTGATCGGCGGCGCGCTGATGGGGGCGGGCAGCCTGCTGATACCGGGCAGCAATGACGGACTGATCCTGATCGGGTTGCCCTTGTTGCAACCTTATGCATGGGTAGCGTTGGCAAGCATGATCATCGCGATTGCGATCGGCATGATAATCGAGCGACGGCTGATCACGCGCTAGCCAGTTGATGGCCCTGCTGATAGATCAAGGCCGCCTTCCTGGGGAGGGGATCGCGTCACATGGAAATGCAACAGGTCCGCTACTTCCTGTCGGTGGCGCACACGCTCAATTTCACCCGCGCCGCTGAAGACTGCAACGTCACGCAGCCCGCGCTCACTCGTGCGATCAAGCAATTGGAACACGAGCTTGGCGGCGATCTGATCCGGCGCGAAGGGCGCAACACGCACCTGACTGATCTGGGCAAGCGGATGCAGCCGCTGCTCCAGCAATGCTATGATAGCGCGCTGACGGCAAAAACGCTCGCGACCCGGATCAAGAAGGGCGAAGTGCCGACCCTGTCGCTGGCGGTGTCGCGCACCTTCGATCTCGTCCATCTGATGCGGCCCCTGAGTGAGATGCACCGCAGCTTCGCGGGCCTCCAGCTCAAGTTGCGGCGGGGCACCGGCGCGCAGATTGCCGCGATGCTCAAGAATGGCGAGGTCGATCTGGCGATCGGCGGGCCAATGGGCGAAAGCTGGGATCGGCTGGAAATCTGGCCGATGTTCAGCGAGGCGTTCGATCTCGTCGTCGGCGCCGACCATCCGCTGGCGATGCATAACGCGATCGACCTGGACGTCGAACTGATCCGCGAGACACGCTTCTTGATTCATGCGGACGCCGACATGGCAGAATTCGAGACCGAGCGGCTCGATGCGGCGGGAATCTCGCTCGACCATGCCCATGAAGTCGATTCGGATCGCGATCTTGAAGCCTTGGTAGTGGCGGAATTCGGGGTGGCGATCATGCCTGCGAGCGCGATGAATTCGGTGCGGGTGCGCCATCTCGCCTGTTCCGCGCTCGATCTGCGGCGGACGGTCGCGATCTATTCGGTTGCTGGCCGGGCCAGATCGCGCGAGGCATCCGCCCTGCTCAATCTCGTACGATCGGCCGACTGGTCACGCACGTTAAGCGCTCACCAGCTTCACGGCGTCGAGTAGCGCATCGAGCTCCATCCGGCGGCGATAGTCCGGATCGACATGACGTGCAGCGATGACGCCGTCCTGCCCGACGACGAAAACGGCCGGGACCGGCAGCACCCATGGCGTGCCGCCCTGATATCCGGGAATGTCCCAGCCCGCGCCGCCGATCATTCCGGCCATCGCCTCGTCTACCCAGATCGCGAGATTGATCGACAGAGCATAGCCGCCGCCGACGTCGGTCAGGAACGGGAATTCGGCCGCGGCTTCGTCCCGCAAGAGCCGAGTGTACTGCTGGATCTCGGACGAGATGGCAACGATGCGCGCCGGTCTTGCCGCGTGCTGGATCTCGGCCAGGCCGACCATGTTGAGCCGACAATAGGGGCACCAGTGCCCGCGGTGGAAGGCGAGCACAGCCGGGCCGCGATCGAGCAAGGACTGGAGCGTGACCAGCCGTCCCTCATGATCGGGCAGGCAGAAATCGGGCATGACATCACCGACCATCGGCGCCGTGCTGCCCGCCTGCGCTGCCTCCAACCGACCGACAAAGGCGTCGACGGCGGCGGCAAAGCCCGGCCCCTTTGTGCGGACGCAATCGGCGACGTACTTCAACCGCTCGCCCAGTGTCAGGTCGCGATCGCGCACCTCCTGAAAGGCAGTTTCAAGCGCCGAAACGAGCGGATGCGTCATCAATAGGTCCCCACAAGGACTCGTATCATACGGCAGACCCGGATGGGTAGCGCGACGGTCATTTCGCGGCCGCGGTCTCGATCATTTCCCCGGCACACGCTTCGTGCAGGACAAACCCTTCGCTCGGATCGACCTCGGCACGCCAGGGCGCCTTTTCAAGCGTTTTGCGGGTGTGGCGATAGCCCGCCTCCCAGCGCTTGCGGATCCCGTCGGCGCTGAAATCGATGTCCTTGGCGTGATCTTCATAATCCAGCGCCGGCGCCAACAGGCGAATGACGTGCATCTGGGTGGTGCAGCCATAGCCGGTCAGGCCGCGCTGCTTGAGACTTGCGAGCGCCTCTTCGGGGATCAGCGCGGTCATTTCGGCAATGATGTGACGCAACTTGTGAAGCTGGCGCTGGCGCTTGATGTGCGAGGCCGAGCGACTCGAATATTGCACGTCCTTCTGACGGTTCATCACTTCCCAGATTGTTTCGGGTTCCTCGCCGTGCGGGTTCCAAAGATGGACCGCGAAGACCATCCCGTTCTTGCGCGGATTGTCGTCGAACACGACCTCGACGGGCGTGTTCGACAGGATCCCGCCGTCCCAGTAAAGCTGGTCATCGATCCGTACCGCCGGAAACGCCGGGGGCAGCGCGCCCGATGCCATGACGTGGCGCAGGTCGATCACCTGATCACGGCTGTCGAAATAGGTCATTTCGCTGGTCTGGGCGTTCGATGCGCCGACGGTCAGCCGGATCGGCCCATTGTTGATCTGGTCGAAATCGACGAGCTCGGTCAGCGTCTGCGCGAGCGGCGCGACCGAATAATAGCCGGCGCTTTCGGCGCCCAGGGGCGCATGCGGGCTCGCAAATGCCGCCGGATTGGGCCGGAAGAAAGACGGGATCCCGGTGGTGACGGCCATCATGTTCCGCGCGGCCGCCGGAAACCAGCTGGGCAGTGGCGCGCCCATGAAGCGGTCGTTTTCGACGCGTTTCCAGAATTCGCGCAGGCGGGCGAGGCCGTCATTCGCGGGCCCGCCCGCGATCAGCGCGGCGTTGATGGCGCCGATCGAGGTGCCGACCACCCAATCGGGCGCAATCCCGGCTTCGGCGAGCGCTTGATAGACGCCGGTCTGATAGGCGCCGAGCGCCCCGCCGCCTTGTAAGACCAGGACGATCTGGCCGTAGCTCGAAAGTTCGTCGTGTAGGGTCTTCATCACAGTCTCTCCGATTGAAAGGCCAAAAAATACCGGTCTGCGTTACTGCGCTGTCCAGCCCCCCTCGACCGGCAACGCCGCGCCGGTGATCGAGGCAGCACCAGGCCCGCAGAGGAACACAGCAAGAGCGCCAAGTTCCTCGACAGTGGCGAAGCGCTTGGTCGGTTGCGCCGCGAGCAAGACATCGCGCACCACGGCCTCACGGCTGATCCCGCGCGCCGCTGCGGTGTCGGCGATCTGGTTCTCCACCAATGGCGTCCATACGTATCCGGGGCAGATCGCGTTACAGGTGACGCCGAACGCTGCCCCTTCGAGCGCGACCGTCTTGGTCAGGCCAAGCACACCATGTTTGGCAGCGACATAGGCGCCCTTGAAGGGCGACGCGACCAGCGCGTGTGCCGATGCAATATTGATGATGCGGCCATAGCCTGCTGCCTTCATCGGTGCGAACGCCGTGCGGATCGTGTGAAACGCCGCAGACAGATTGAGCGCGATGATCGCGTTCCATTTATCGACCGGAAAGTCCTCGATCGGCGAGACGTGCTGGATGCCGGCATTGTTGACGAGGATGTCGACGTGGCCGAACCGGCCAATGCTGTTTTCGATGAGGCCCGCCGCGCCGGCAGCATCGAGCAGGTTCGCGTCATCATACGCAACGCGGCCGCCATGCTCGCCGAGGGCTGCGCAAGTCGCGTCGATCGCGTCGCGATCACCCAGGCCGTTGACGACGACATCGGCGCCGGCTTCGGCCAGTGCAAGGGCGATCCCGAGACCGATCCCGCTGGTCGATCCGGTGACGACGGCGACGCGTCCTGCGAGCGGTTTCGGCGCGGTGGCGGGGGTAGCTTGCAAGTCCATGTCGGGCATCCTTTGTGCGAATGATGCACAAGACTGGCCAACGCAGCGCCCGAAACGAAATGCCGTTTGTGCATGGATTCGATGCGGCAAAGCGATTGGGCCGGGCAAAGGTCGACGGGTACATGAGTGGGGTGTCAGCTAACCGGCCCCCGGTTTTCCGGCCCCATGACCAACCAGTAGGGAAGATCACCATGACCAAGACGACGCTTCGCAACGCGGTATTCGCTCTGCTCGCCGCAACGGCCGCCACGCCTGCATTCGCGGGCCAGTGCCCCGCCGACAAGAATGCGGTCAATGCGCTCACCGGCGCGCCAACCATGCCCAAGGGTGTGACCGACACGGTCATCGGCTCGGTCGATCTTGGCGCCGAAATCAACGTCGCCGATCGCCAGCTGCGCACCCGCCGCCTGGTCGTGCAGCCCGGCGGCATCGTGCCGCTCCACAGCCACAAGGATCGCCCGGCGCTGATCTATACCGTCAGCGGCTCGATCACCGAATATCGCAGCAGCTGCGCGGTGCCCATTCAGCACAAGGCGGGCGACATTGCACGCGAGGCCGATGGCATTTCGCATTACTGGATCAACCACGGCAAGGTGCCCGCCGTCCTGCTGTCATCGGACGTGCATCACGGGAACTAAGTGGATCGACCGGATCGGCGTCTGCAAATGGGGCCCCGCTTGCTAAGGCAGGTGGTGCCCCTTCGCGTGCATCGATCATTCGACCGGAGCGTTGGCATACTGACAGAAGTCGAAAGGGACGACGATGCTGAAATTGCTTGTATTCTACGGCTCCTACCGCCGCGACCGGGTCGGCATCCGCTTTGCGCATTATGTGCGGCAAGGGCTCGCCGACCGTGGCCATGATGTCGAACTTATCGATGCCAAGGCGATCGATTTGCCGATGCTCGACCGGATGTTCAAGGAGTATCCGGTTGGCGAGTCGCCGCCCGCAATGGCCGAGCTGGCGGCAAAGATCCGTGCGGCGGACGGCTTTGTCTTCGTGATCGGCGAGTATAACTGGGGCATGCAGCCGGGGCTCAAGAATCTGACCGATCATTTCCTCGAGGAATGGTTCTGGCGCCCCGCCGCGATCGTCAGCTATTCGCCGGGGCAGATTGGCGGTGCCCGCGCGGCAATGGCATGGCATCCGACGCTCTCCGAAATGGGCATGGTCGTGATTTCGAGCACCCTCGTGCTCGGTCATGTCGGCGAGGCGCTTGATCCAGACGGTCGGCCGCAAGGAAAGGGCGGTGAGGTACTGGGCCAACGCTTCCCGCGCTTTGCTGCCGATCTCGAATGGTGGGCCACGGCGGCCGCCAACCAGCGTGCCGCGCATCCGACGCCCTATTGAGCGCCATGCCTCTCGCAAGTCGCTGCGGCCGCTGAACAGGGAAAATCTTTCTCCGCCCGACGGTTGAATGGTCTTCGGGGTATGGATCGGGACGAATATCCGGTAGCGAGGGGCATGATGCAACGGCGATCGGCAATCAGGTGAACGCAGCGCCCCCCGAGCCAGCGCTCTCCCCGGCAGCGTCACGCTGGAACCATGTCCCGCTTTATCGCTGGTGGCGGCGGTCGATTGTCGCGAGCGTCGATCACGAATCGGTGATCGGTCGCATTATCGAAGATAGCGGCTGGTCGCCGCGCTATGCCTTCATGACGATGATGTCGGCGGGCATTGCCATTCTTGGCCTGTTGCTTTCGTCGCCCGCCGTGGTGATCGGCGCGATGCTGATTTCCCCACTGATGAGCCCGATCCTGGGGCTGGGCTTCTCGCTGGCGCTGTTCGATTTCGCGGAGATGCGGCGCTCGATGACCGCGCTCGCCATCGGCACGATTGCAGCGGTCGCGTTCACCGTCGTTATCGTCATGGCATCGCCGATCAAGGCCACGACGGCGGAAATCCTCGCGCGCACCCGCCCAAGCCTGTTCGACATGCTCGTCGCGTTGTTCTCGGCGCTGGCGGGCACCTTTGCGATCATCCGCGGGCGCGGCGAGACGATCGTCGGCGTCGCCATCGCGACCGCGCTGATGCCCCCATTGGCGGTGGTCGGTTATGGCATTGCGACCTGGAACCTGCCGGTGATCACCGGGGCGAGCGCCCTGTTCGTCACCAATTTCGTCACGATCGCGCTCGCGGCGATGATCCTCGCGCGCTTCTATGGCTTTGGCCACGCGCTCTCGAGCCGTCAGAGCCTGGCGCAGACGCTGTTGCTGCTGGCGGTTTTCGTCGCGATGGCGGTTCCGCTCGCCGTCTCGCTCGGGCAGATTGCGCGCGAGGCGCTGATCACCAATCAGGTGCGCAGCATCCTGTCGGCGCGGTTTGGCGAGGCTGCCCGCGTTACGCAGCTTGAAATCGAATTCGATGCCGATCCGATGCTGGTGCGTTCGGTGATCATCGCGCCGCGCAACTCGACCCGCAGCCTGGCCGATGTCCGGGCAGAGATGCAGCGCAAGCTTGGACGCCCGGTCCGCCTCCAGCTCGATCAGGTTCTGCTCACGCCGGGTTCGGGCGCGATCGACGCGCAGCGCGCGGAACTCCGTCAATCGAGCGAGGCCGTTGCCGCCGCACGCGCCGCCGATAAGGCGGTCGCCCGGCTGGTATCGATTGCGGCAGGCGTCGATGTCGATCGGATCACGCTCGATCATGATCACCGGCGCGTGGTCGCCACGGCGGCATCGCTGCCGGGTGCGGGGTTGGAAACCTATTACGTGCTGGAGCAGCGCGCGGCGGCCGCGGCAGAGGGCTGGGGGGTAGAGATCGTGCCACCGATGGGGCCAATGCCCATGATCCGCTTTGCAGACGGGTCGGACGTCCTCGATCAACCGGCCGGGCGGGCCGTCCGGCTGTCCGCCTGGGCCGCCAGGCGCTGGAACATTACCGCGATTGCCGTACCGGGGTTGCCCCGGTCCGCCACTCGGTCGCCAACGCTGAGCGAGCGGCGCGGGGCGGCGATTGCTGCGGTACTGCGTGAACAAGGTGTTACCGTGGTGGCCGCGCCCGCTGCAGGAACGGCGTTCCAGCTTACAGCCGCAACCCCGGAGCCATTGCCTTGAATCACGGTGTCGCCATTACCCCGCTGGACGCGGCCGCCATCCTGATCGTGCTGGCCGCGCTGCTGGGGTATCTCAATCACCGCTTCCTGCATCTGCCGCAGTCGGTGGGGTTGACGGTGATGGGGGCGCTCGCCTCGCTGATCGTGATCGGCCTTGATCGCCTGCTGCCGGCAAGCACGATCGGCGAGGACACGATGGCCTTTATTTCGGGCATCGATTTTCAGGCGACGCTGATGGATGGCATGCTGTCCTTCCTGCTGTTCGCCGGCGCGCTCCACGTCGACTGGACCGAGATGCGGCGAGGACGCTGGCCGATCCTGGTGCTGAGCACGATCGGCGTGGTGATGTCGACGGTGATCGTCGGCGGCGGATTTTTTGCGCTGACGCATGCGCTCGGGCTCGATGTGCCGCTGATGTGGTGTCTGGTGTTTGGCGCGCTGATCAGCCCGACCGATCCGGTTGCGGTGATGGGCGTGCTCAAGCGTGCACAGGTCGGCCCGACGCTGCAGGCGACGGTTGCGGGCGAAAGCCTGTTCAACGACGGCGTGGGCGTTGTGGTGTTTTCGATCCTGCTGGCGACCGCGATCAGCAACGAGCCGTTTTCGGTGATGCACGGGCTGGAGCTGTTTGCGGTCGAGGCGGGCGGCGGGGTGCTGCTGGGGCTGGTGACCGGCTGGGTGGCGTTTCGCGCGATGCGATCGATCGACGAATATAATGTCGAGGTGATGATCAGCCTGGCGGTGGTGATGGGCGGCTATGCGCTTGCTCGCCAGCTCCACATCAGCGGCCCGGTCGCGATGGCGGTGGCGGGGCTGCTGATCGGCAACCACGGCGTGGCGCACGCAATGAGCGACACGACGCGCGATTACCTCATCAAATTCTGGTCGCTGATCGACGAGATTCTGAACGCCGTGCTGTTCCTGTTGATCGGGCTCGTGGTCGTCACGATCCCGTTCGACGTGCGGCTGATCATCGTCGGCATCGTGTCGATCCCGCTGGTGCTGGCAGCGCGCGCGATCGCGGTGATGCTGCCGCTGACCGCAATGCGCCCCTTCCTCAATTTGGGGTCGCTCGCCCCGCCGATCCTGATCTGGGGCGGGCTGCGCGGCGGCATTTCCATCGCGCTGGTGCTTGGTCTGCCCGACGGGCTGTCACGCTCGGTGGAGCTGACGGCGACCTATATCGTCGTGCTGTTCGCCGTCATCGCGCAGGGCGGGACGATCGCCTGGCTGATCGAGCGTCTGCGGCCAGCCAGTGCGGTCAATACAGACCATAACGAAGCACCAGCAGCCCCGATAGCATGACGATCATGACGGGGACGTCGGCGCAGCGCGTTGAGACACGGGCACGATTTCGATGATCTGGTCGCCGGCTTCTATCATCTCGGCTCCCGCTTCCCAAAAGCCGATCGGGACGCCTCCGCGACGAAGTCGGACGCCGAGCCCCGGGCCGATCGAGCGGAGAGAACGGCCGACTTCGTCAGTCGTGGCGATGCGCTCATGGAGTGCGACCCGACCATCGGCGGCGGCGAGATCACGGATATAATCCACCGCGCCGTGATGTGTCGATGACCGCGCCAGCAAATGCCCGCCAAGGCTGACCGGGTTGATGATCGACGTGGCGCCGGCCTGGGCCAGCAGATCCTCATTCTCCACGGCGCGAACGCTGGCGCTGATTGGAATGGACGGGTTGAGATGGCGCGCGCTCAGCACCACCAAAGCCGCGGTATCGTCGCGCCCGGGCGACACGAGCAGCGCGGTTGCGCAATCGACGCAGGCAGCCTCGAGTGTCGCATTATGCGTCGCATCGCCCTCGAGTGCCGTCACGCCCAGGTCGTAAGCGGCAGCCACGCGCGCGGCATTGGTATCGACCACGACGATCTTGCTAGGATCGACGCCCTGGCGGATCAGCTCGATGACCGCCGCCTCACCGCCCGAGCCGAAACCACACACGATGTAATGCTCGTTGAGCGTGCCCTTGATCATGTGTGTTCGTATCCGATCCCAGGTCTTTTGAAAAACAAAGGAGTAGGCCGTCCCCAGGAATATCAGCCAGATGAAGATCCGGATGGGCGTCACCACCAGCGTGTCGAACATCCGCGCCTGCGGTGTGACCGGCACGATATCGCCATAGCCGACGGTGGTGATCGTCACCCCCGTGAAATACAGGACATCGACGAACGATATCTGCCCGTCGAGATTGTCGCGCAAGCCGTCTCGATCGAGCCAATGGCCCGCCACCGCAATCGCCATCAGCGCCACCGTGAGGCCACCCCGCAACAGCAAGGATTGCACGACCGACAGCGACCCCCGCCGCACGAGCGACAACGGCGTCGCGGCGGTGGCCCTGGGATGGGCCCTTCTGAGCCGAGAAAAACGGCGTCGTCTGTTTGCGGTCAAAGGAGTTCCTGTCCTTCATCAATGGGTTGGCCTTCGTCATGATGGGCTGAATACCGGTATGTTGTTGTTTGTGAACAGGTTTGAGCGGCCAGCCAAGCTTTGCCCCTCATGCGTGGCCCGCTGGTGCCGACGGCATCCTTGGGCTGCCGAGCCTCGCTAGAACATTTCGATCAGCACCAGGCCGCAATCGCTTTCGCTCGAGACGACGATCGATTGCGCTCCCTCGATTGCCATGCCGTCGAATTCCGAGAACCTAGTGCCCTGATGCGTAAGGGTGCCTGTCTGCAGAAAGGCATAGGCATGCTCGGCCGTTGTCACGATCTCAGCAGTCTCACCCCTCGCAAGGAAATGCCGCGTCACTGTCGCAGAACAGTTCAGGCCAAAGGGCGCGATGCTTCCTCTGGCTGCAGCGATGACATGGGTCTCTCGCGTTCGAACCTGGCCGAGCCGCCGCACAACCGCCGCCTCGTGCGGCGCATCGCAGGTCAACCAGATTTCGGCATAGACCGCATCCTGCGCGCCGGGGTTCGCGATGGAGAAATGGATGCCAGACCCGGTGTAGATTGACAGTATCTGGCCCGCTGCGACGCGGGTGCCGATGCCCGAGTCCGCAACGAGATCGATCGACCCGTCCTCGACGATATAGATCACTTCCGTTCCGTAATGGATCGCCGACGTCGTTGCTGCCTTGGCAGAAAGCGTGTTGTGATTGATGGTACGCACACGCTGCCAGTTGAGAAGATCGACGCTTTGCGCAGCGGCGAAGCGAAAGTGATGCCGCGCGCGGATCCAAGCGAGTTCGGTACGGCCCAGCGCGCTGGCATGTCGTGGCAGGATCATGGCGCGGCGTGGCCGGTTTGAGCTGCGTGATCACTGTTTGCGGCCAGCAACAGCAGTCTGCGCGGGAAGCCTAGGCGCGTGATCAGGATGCACATCGTGAAGCCGGTCCCGCCAGCGACATGCGCTTCGACAAAACGGCAAACGGCGCTGCGCCGCGCATGAAACTCGTGGATCATTGTTCGGTCCGGGCATATCCATCGCCGCTGACGGCCCGACCAGCGTGAAACCTGCCCGCTTCCGCTCGGAACACGAACACCCGAAGACGGGTATCGCAGCAGTTCGTCGGCGGGGCAACTATGCTGTCCCCATATTGGCGACCTCATCCAATCAGGTGATCGCACTGCCCGCCTTTTCCACAAGCGCGTTGCGCGTACCTTCGCCCCAATATGCACGATACACGGCGCGGACGCGCTCGAGATCGGGTGTGAATGTCATTGCCTGGCCGCAACGCATCATCGCCTCGGCCGCACAATAGGCAAGCGCACCATGCCCCACCGGTGCGATTGCGGCAATTTCACCCAGCGAGCGCTGCAGTCGGATCGCGACTTCGACCAGGCCGGCGCCGTCTCGCGCGATCGGCTGAATCAGGTCCTCGAGCAGATCTGCAAGAACGAGATTGGGGAGCCGAACCCTGCCGACTTTCACCTCTTCGCTTACCGGGGTCTCGCTCGCATTCAGGAACGCCGCCATGACGCGCACACCGGCGCCGAGCACCGCGATTGCCGTGCCTGGATCATTGACGCTGGGCGATAGCGCTCGCGATGCGATTTCGGACAGGACGATCAGGCCGAAGCGTGGATCATGGTCGAACTGGCGGCGGTGTTCGATCGTAAAGGCATCGCGCACCGCCGCTGCCATTTTGTCCCCACCGCCGTCCCATTGCGCCAGCGCGCGCTGTGGGGTGACGAAGGCACCTGGGGTGACCAGGATGCCAATGCTGCATTCCCGCTCCTCCGTCAGGCTATTTAGCGCGCTCAGATCGATATGGGTGACGTAACCGATCTGGTCGGGATGAACCGTTTGGCCACCCACGTTGCAATCGGCAGCGAGGGCCGAAGTGGCGCGCACGCGAAATCCCGATTCCTTGATCGCGGCAATCGTCGCGCGCTCAACCCGTGCGATCGTATTGCCGACGCGCCCGAAGGAGGACAGGTGTTCGATCCAGCGCAGGAGCGTGAAGACGATGATCGCGATCATCACGATCGTCCCGATAAACAGGATCACGCGCCCGGATTTGCCATAAATGCCGGTCGAGAGCGCGCAGATGCCGACGATCGAAAAGAGGAACGCGCCGAGAAAGGTCGACAGGGCGTTTTGCGCCGTCGAATCCTCGACGAGCAATTGTGTCGCGCGCGGTGTAATCGTGCTGCTCGCGCCCGCGAAGGCGGACACCATCGTGGTCAGCGAGAAGGTGGTGACGGCGAGCATGCTCGATGCCAGGATACCCAGAATATTGTCGACCGCGTCAGAACCGATCTTGGTGCTGATATCGTACGGCACGAACGGTGCGACGACTGCGGCCAACAGCGCCAGGCCCACCGACATGATCGAGAAGAGGGCGGCCCTGAACCAGATCCGACGAAACAGGAGACGCACGATCCACCGCCAGTGTGAGGTCATCTCCATCTCCCCCGGCACGGGCGTGGCCGCCTCAAAGGCGGCATTGCAGCCATTGCGGCCCGATATCCCGGCCGCCCGAGTGTTTCGAGAACGCTCCAGGCCGTCGATTCTCTGGATGTCGAGCGCAGATGGTCGAATGAGATCGTTGGTTTCGACGATTGCCGGATAGAGTTTCCGCCAGCGGTCGGGCGCGCGGCAGCTGCCTTGGTGCGCCGACCTCCGGAACAGAGAAGGGCGGGGGAGCACGGGTTCGGCTCGGAAGCGATGCGAAAATAGGGCATTCTCATATGGAAAGCCAACGACGCAGCCATCGGATGGGTCCACACAACACGGTGATACCAGATGCAAGAGGTGCTTGCCGATGACGACTGCGATACCCGCCATCGCAAACCCCAGCCCGTTCCGCCGTGTCAACGCATCGCCGGTGGTGATCCGCCTGGTATTGATGACCAACAGCGGACGACCCGCGGTGACGGGAGCGAACGTCAGCCGTCAGGCGAACGGGGACGCTCGCTGAAGGACGCGTTTGGGCCGCTTAGCGGTCGCGCTTGGCCAGATGAACGAGTGTCCGGTTTTGAGGAGCGCATGCGCGAAGCTGAGTGTCCGACCCTGGGTCAAGCTCAACGATCATTTATGGCCGCTGTCGGAGACGCAGGCTCCATTCAGCTTGAAGCGTCGCAACCTCGACCTGGCCTTGATCCGATAGCGTGACCGCGACGATGAAATCGACCTTGCCGTCAATTGCCAGCGATTCGCGCAGCTCGACCACCGGGCGAACCAGCGTGGCACGGGCGGTGATCGGGCCGCGCGCGATTTTTGTGTAGCGCATCGTGCCTTGCCGGACGAGCGGCGTCACTGACGCCAGCAGATCGGCAAAGGCGCTCGCCATGGCGGCGCCCGATGCAGCCTCGGCAACGGTGTACAGCGCGCCGGCGTGCTGGCTGCCGATATGATTCAGTAGCGATGGCGAGTCGGGGAGCCGTGCCGTCGCGCCATCGGCATCGATCGCGACGATCTCGACGCCGACGAAGGCGGCAAAGGGCACCGACGCATTCAGTGACGCCCTAACCATCTCAAATTGCTCGGCATGGCTCATGTCAGCATTCCTTCCGTCGATCCGGCCGCCGCGAACGCTTCGAGCGGCACGCCGCTTTGGCGGCAGACGCTCGCCAAGTCCCAATGATGGCCCTCATGGCTGATCCGGTTGCCCGAACAGCGGAAGAGCACGAACGTCATGACCGATACCGCTCGGTCGTTGGGCATATAGCCGTTCAACGGTCCTGCCAAAGTGAACCGGGCGGTGCCCCAGGAGCAGAGCGTATTGCCGTCCATCCCGGCGCCCTCGAAGACGCGGCGATAGTGGGGAAAATGCCGGGCAAATTGCTCGAGGCCCGGGCGGATGGCCGCATGGCCGACCGAGCGGACGCCAAGGCTCGGCTGCTCGATGACACAATCCGGCGTATAGAGTGCAAGCAGGCCGTCGATATCGTGGCGCCGCTTGGCGTCCATCAATCGCTGAACGATCGCCATCATTTCCGATAGGGACATATATCACCGTCATGGATGGCGCGGCTGTCGGCAGGAGCCTCGGCGCGCGCGTTGAGGCCATAGTCACGGTCCACTTCGGCGACGCGCAGTCGATAATTGCTGAAGATACCCGCGCGACCGCGCTTCTGGGCGTCGCGATGGGGCAGGAGCGCGCGCCATGCGGCCACCGCCTGCTCGTCGCGCCAGAATGACAGCGACAGCAGCTTGCCCTCGTCGCTCAGGCTGGCGAACCGCTCGATCGAGATGAATCCCTCGATACCGTCAAGCAACGGCCGCATCTCGCGAGCGATATCCAGATAGGCGTCACGCTGCCCCTCGGCGGGCCACACCTCAAAGATGACGGCGATCATTGCGCTCCCCCGCCGAACAGCCTGCGCCTGATCTGAGAGGTTGCAACTGCTGCGACCGATTTTATTCGGCGCGGCCGTTCGACCAGCTCACCCTCGCAGTTCGGGCAGACCGCCGACAGCGCCGCGCGGCAATCAAGGCAGAAGGTGCATTCGAACGAGCAGATCGCCGCCGGTTGATCGGCGGGCGTGGCCGCATAACACCGTTCGCACTCCCCCTTCATCTTCAGCATTCTCGTGCTCCTGAGCGGCTCGATAAGAGATTTACGCACAAGGTCATTTGGCTTAAATGACAATAAAGCCGCACATTGTGCCAAAGGTCATGAAGCAGGTTGTCATCATTGTTTTTGAGGGGGTCGAGGCGCTCGACGTGACCGGCCCCGCCAGCGTGTTCGCCGCCGCCAACGACATGCGCCCCGGCAGCTATGCGATCACGCTCGGGTCGATTGCGGGGGGCGAGGTGGCGAGCTCGTCGGGTGTTACCCTCGGCCGCACGCAGAGCCTTGCCGCGCTCGACGGGCCGATCGACACCCTGCTCGTGGCCGGTGGTAACGAGGCCGCGTTGCTCGGCGCGATCATGGGCGGCGTGCCCGACTGGGTGGCGCAGCGTGCGCCACTGGTGCGGCGGGTTGGCAGCATCTGCAGCGGGGCGTTCATTCTCGGCGCGGCAGGATTGCTGCACGAGCGCCGCGCGACCACGCACTGGCGCGCGGCGACGCGGCTCCAGGCAATGTTCCCTTCCTGCCGCGTCGACAGCGACCCGATCTATCTGGTCGACGGCGTCTATACGTCCGCTGGGGTCACGGCGGGGATCGACCTCGCGCTGCAACTCGTGGCGGAGGATGCGGGCGACGGCCTAGCGATTGACATCGCGCGCGAACTGGTCGTCTTTCTGCGGCGGTCGGGCGGCCAGTCGCAGTATAGCGGGCCGCTGGCAGCCCAAGTAAAGGCCTCACCGCCGATCGCCCGGCTGATCGAGTGGATCACTGACAATCCCGCTGCGCCGCTCGCCATACCCGATCTGGCGGCCCGCGCCGGAATGAGCGAGCGCACCTTCAATCGCGCCTTCACGCGCGAGACCGGCACGAGCCCGGGCAAGTTCGTCGCCGAGACGCGGCTGCGCCATGCCCAAGGCGTGCTGGACTCGACCGACTGGCCACTGGCGCGGGTCGCCGAGCGGAGCGGCTATGGTTCGATCGACGCGCTCGAGCGGGCCTTCCGGAAGGGGCTCGGCGTGGCGCCGATCCGCTATCGCGAGCGCTTTTCCGCCCGCAAGCCCAGCTAGCCGCCCAGCGCCTCGGCCACGATCCGCGCGGTTTCGGCGCCGGAGAAATTCTGCTGGCCCGTCACCAGATTGCCGTCGCGAATGGCGAATCCCCGCCACAGGCCGGCTTGCACGAAGTTCGCATCGATCCGTTTGAGTTCATCCTCGATCCGCCACGGCATGACGTGCTGGTCGCGTGGCAGCGCGCCCATCGACCAGACCGCATTGTCAGCGAAATCCTCCTCGACATTAGCAAAGCCAGCAACGGTCTTGCCCGCCGCGAGATAGCTACCGTCGGACAGCCGCGCATATCGCAAGATCGCGGTGCCGTGGCACAGTGCCGCCGCCACCTTGCCGGCCTCGTAAAAGGCGACGAACTTGGCGTGGAGATCGGTCGCTGTCTCGAAGGTGAACATTGGCGCCTGGCCGCCGGCGACGACGATCGCGTCGAAGGCGTCGACGTCGATGTCACGCACCGGGCGGGTGTCGTCGATTAGGGCCGCGAGTGCAGGCGTCGCCTTGAAACCCATGCTGATAAGGTCGCTCGACGAGTAGCCGGAGGCGTCCTGCGGGTCGCTCATCGCATCGGCTTCGCACTTGCCGCCGGTCGGCGAAAAGATCTCCACCGTATAGCCGCGCTCGGTGAAATCGAGCCAGGGGTGCGTCAGCTCCGACCACCAAAAGCCGACCGGCCAGCCGGTGGTGGTGGAGATGGCCGGATTGGCAATGACGATCGCCACGCGCTTGGGCTTCGTCGCGTTGACGGGGTTGGCGTCCTTCAGGCTCATCTTTGCGGTCCTTTCACGTTTCTGCGCGGCATTCAAAGGATCAGCTGGGTCTGGACGGTCAGTGACAGCAATCGCCCTTCCAGTTCGATCCGCGTCTCCCAAACCTGCGTCCGTCGCCCACGGTGCAGCGGCGTCGTCGTCGCCTCGACGACAGCACCGACGGGTGCCGGAGCAAGAAAATTAGTCTTGCTTTCAATGGTGGTAGTGCCCTTTGCCCCGTCGGGCAGATTGATCACCGTTGCAACCGCGCCGCTGTTATCGGCGAGGGCCATGAACGCCCCGCCATGGAGCCCGGTCGGCAGCGTGCACAGATCATCGCGCACCGCCATTTCCGCGACGACGCGGTCGGCCTCCACCAAGACGAAGCGGATGCCCAGCAGACGAGCGAGCGGCGTCAGCCGGTTATTGGCCATGTCGGCGGCAGACTTCGCGGTCACCCTCGAGTGTATCCTTGATGTGGTTGCTGTTGCGGCCTGCGTCGCACAGCCAGTCTAGTGCTCCAATGACAAGTTCACCGCACTTTGCGCCACGACGTCGATGGTCTTTGACCGCGACTCAATCGCTAATGCACTCATGAACGAACGTCCAAAGTTCGGACGCCGATGCGGCGCGCTGAACGTCCGCAAGTGGGTCTTTGAGGTCGGGTAAACGGCTGAATGAAGGTCCGCTTCCTGGTCTCGCGCACTTGAAAGCAGCCTGACCGCAACCGGCTCACAATCAGCCATTAATGCTCATGTGATCCGATCGTCCACCGAGGGCGGTACCGGCGCCGATCGCAAGCCCTATCTCTAAGCCCGTGATCTCTTTCCGACGTTGCCCTGTCGCGATCAGTAGTCGCACAATCGGTCCGATCAGCTTGACTGCGCGACCAGCGATTTCCCAAATTTGCGCCAGCTCCGCATCTGAGAGCACGCTGTCTCGCGGTGTCACTGCCCGCGGCGTCTCCATCCCTTCGCATGGGGATCGATCAATAACACCTCGCGCGACTGCCCATCGAAACAACCTTTTCAGGACCGCGAAAGTGTTGCGTCTCAAAGCGATCTTTTCTGCAGGAATTTGATCCAACAGCGCTGCGATGTTGACCCGGGTAATTGTATTACCACACCATGTGTCTTTTTTGCTATATATAATTGAATTGACAGAAGAATTATCTGACACGATCGGTTAAAGCGCGAATGAGTAATCACCCGGTAATCACGGTTGAAGGTGCCATCTCGTATGTTTGGCGGCAATTGGTGACATAGGGAAGGCGCCGCCGCCTTCGGGCCCCCGGTTCTGTCGCGCCGCTGGGATATCTGATTCAAGGCATGTTTTCGGCTCGTGCAATACGTCGGCGCACCGGTGTGTTTCATTGGTGCCCAAGTTGCGGTCATTCGGACCCGCAGGGTGCCTGGCCATTGGCGGACTCCGCCAGTCTTCGGCAAGCTAGGTTCCGGTTCGGTTTGAAACCTAGGGCCGGACGACCCGGAACCCGATGTGGTCTGTGCCGAGATCGCGTTCCTGGAACTGGCGTGCGGCAGCGCGGTAGCGGGCGCAGTAATTGGCGGCGCAGAGGAATGAACCGCCCTTGATCACTTTGGCCGGTGTGCCTTCCCGCGGTTCGCTGCTGGTCCACTCCCAGACATTTCCGATCATGTCGTAAAGCCCGTAGGCATTGGGCTTGAAGCACCCGACCGGCGCGCGCGAGGTGTAGCCGTCGGTGCCCGTGTCACGAGCCGGGAACGCGCCCTGATAATAATTCGCCTGCGGTTTCCCTTCCGCATCCACCGGCTCCAGGACTGCGGCAGCGCCAGCGCGCGCGGCGAATTCCCATTGCTCCTCGGTCGGCAGGCTCAGTCCGGCCCAGCGGGCATAGGCCAACGCGTCGTTATAGGTAATCTGCACCACAGGATCGTTTTCGCGGCCTGCGATCGAGCTTCTGGGCCCATTCGGGTGCCGCCAATCGGCACCGGGAACCCAGTGCCACCAATTAGGATTGTCGGCCGTTGGAACGCGGAACACTGCCGAGCCGGGCTTGAGCATTTCGGACGGCGCCCCGGCGATCTGCGGTGGATCGCGTTCGGCCTCAGTACGGTAGCCGGTTGCCTTGACGAATTCAGCAAACTGCGCGTTGGTGACCTCGGTTTCGGAAATCCAGAACCCGTCAACATTAACCTGTCGCGCAGGTCCCTCTTCACGGTAGCGGGCAGCCTCTCCGATCACGAAGGTGCCGCCCTTGACCCAGCGCATCTTGCGCTGCGCGATCCCCGTGCAGGTCGGAGCTGCCGGGTCGGAAGCCAGGGGATCTGCAGGGCCCGAACAGCTTCCGAGCAAAAGCGCGAGCGGCATGAAGAGCGCGGCCGTTCGGATCATCTGCAGGCTCCCATGCGGCGTGTCGGATGACGCAACCCTGCGCAAAAAGCGAAACACTACTCGCATATGCGTGTAATGTATGCCATTAGACCCGTCAATGAGCCAGCTAGCCGGATGGAATCGGCGCGATCTGATAAACAGGGCTCCGGATTGAACGCGCGGGGAAGCAATGCGGAAAGCCTGCATCACATTCGCGATCGGCCTATTGGCGATCGTATCGTGCATGTCGGTCATAGAGGGGGATGGCGCCAAGGCCAAGACTGCGTCGCCATCCTTGCCGCGCCCAAACATCGTGGTGATCCTCGCCGATGATGCCGGCCTGATGGATTTCGGTGCCTATGGCGGGGAGGCGCAGACGCCGAATATCGATGCACTCGCCGCACGCGGCGCGATGTTCACCCAGTTCCGTGCCTCGCCGCTGTGCTCGCCTTCGCGCGCCATGCTCCTGACCGGGATGGACAACCACCTCACAGGCTTCGCGACGATCCCCGAAGTGCTGCCAAGCGAGCAGCGCGGCAAGCCGGGCTATTCGATGGCGCTCGAACCGGGCGTACTCACGCTGGCTGATCGCCTGCGGGGGCTTGGCTATCGAACGCTGATGGTTGGCAAATGGCACCTCGGGGAAAAAGCCGAAGCGATGCCGCAGGCCCATGGTTTCGACCGGTCCTTCGCCCTGGCAGCATCGGGGGCGGACAACTGGGAAAAGCGGCCCTACATCCCCTATTACAAGGACGCGCCGTGGTACGAGGACGGCGTCGAGGCCGATTTGCCCGACGACTTCTATTCCTCGAAATTCATCGTCGACAAAATGATCGACTATCTGCGGACGACTGACAAATCCAAGCCGTTCTTTGCCTATCTCCCGTTTCAGGCGATCCATATTCCAGTGCAGGCGCCGGCGGATGTGATCGCAAAATACAAAGGCCGTTATGATGCCGGCTGGGACGTTCTGCGGCGCGAGCGGCAAAGGCGGGCCGAGGCGCTGGGGCTGGTGCCGCCAGGCGCGGCCATGGCGGACCTGCCGCCGGGTTATCGCCACTGGACCGACCTCAGCGACGAGGACCGCGTGCTCTATGCCGCGCGGATGGAGGTGCAGGCCGCGATGCTCGAGACGATGGACCGCAATGTCGGCAGACTGATCGCGCACCTCAAGGCCAGCGGCCAGTATGACAACACGATCTTCGTCTTCGCGTCCGACAACGGTCCCGAGCCATCACGCGGCGACGACAACCACTTGCTGAGGGCGTGGCACCGCGTGGTCGGATATCATGTCGGGCTCAACGGCATGGGCGGGCGCCGGAGTTGGGGCTTCATTGGCCCCGAATGGGCGGCAGCGACCGCAACGCCAGGGGCCTGGTTCAAATTTTACGCCACGGAAGGCGGGGTGCGCGTGCCGCTGGTCATCGCTGGTCCGGGCATCGCCGCCACGCGCATCGACACACCCGCCATGATGACCGACATCGCCCCGACGCTGCTCGAATGGATCGGCGCGCCGGTCGGCGATACCGCCAAGGGAGCCCGGCCGATCACCGGACGAAGCCTGCTTCCGGTCCTCACCGGGAAGGCGACCAGTACCTATGCGAAGGACGAGGTGCGGGTGATCGAAGTTTCGGGCAACACCGCGCTCTACAAGGGAGATTTCAAGATCACCCGCAGCGTGCTCCCCCTTGGCGATGGCCGCTGGCGGCTATTCGATGTGGCTAGCGATCCCGGAGAATCCACCAATCTCGCTATCGCGCGTCCCCAGCTCCTGACCGCAATGGTGGCGGAATATGACGCCTATGCCGCGCGCATGGGCGTGCTGGCGATGCCAGAAGGTTACGATTCCGCAGCGCAGACTACCCGGAACAACATCAGTCACATGCTCGAAAACTATCCGTGGCTCTATGGTGTGATGGCAGGGATGGTGATGCTCACCGGGCTTGTCGTCTGGCGTCTTCTCAAGGGGCTGCGCCGGCCTTTTCGTCGATCCCCCGCTTGATTGCCGCTGCGGGAAGGTCCGGGCCTTGGCCGCCTCACGCCGTCAATTGACCTTTACGATTTATCGTTGTTGATCGCTCGTTAATGCATAGTATTAGTTTGCCGCGCTATCAGCGGATGAACGCTGGCGCACTGCCCGAATGGAAGGAGCCTGATTGTGACCTGGTTCAAACGTATCGGATTGGCGGCACTCGCTCTTGTTTTCATCGGGGCTGGGGCTGCTTACGCCTTTCAGGCGCGCATCGGCGCGTGGCTGTTCGAGCGAGGCACCGCGCAGCGCATGGGCGTCGACTCGATCGCAACGCTGGGTGAGGGTCTGCATGTCGGGCTCTGCGGCACGGGCTCGCCCATGCCCAACCTCGATCGGGCTGGGCCGTGCAACGTCGTGATCGCAGGCAAGCAGATGTATGTGGTCGATGCCGGCGAGGGTGCGGGGGAGACGCTTAACGTCATGGGTATCAGTCCCGGCAAGGCCGATGGGCTGCTGCTGACCCATTTCCATTCCGACCATATCGACGGTCTGGGCCCGCTGATGCTGTTCCACTGGACTCGCGGATCGAGCACCGCGCCGCTGCCGGTCTATGGTCCGAAGGGTGTCGAGGCGATCGTTGCCGGTTTCAATGCCGCCTATGCGACCGACAACACCTATCGCATCGCGCATCACGGCCCCCAGGTGGTCCCGCCGAGTGGCGCAGGCGGCATGGCTCGGCCATTTGACATGGCCGGCCCGGCGACGCTCGTGCTGGAGCGTGACGGCCTGAAGATCACCGCCTTCACGGTCAACCACGATCCGATCAAGCCCTCAGTCGGTTACCGCTTCGACTACAAGGGGCGGTCGCTGTGCATTAGCGGCGACACCAAGAAGTCACCCAATCTCGAAGCCGGCTGCAAGGGCGTCGACATCCTCATTCACGAGGCGCTGGATCCCAAATTGCTCCAGAAAATGGAAGCCAGCGCGGCGGCAAATGGCCAGGCTAGCGCCGCGAAAATCTTCCATGACATTCAGGATTATCACACCACGCCGGAAGAAGCGGCCGACAGCGCGCAGACCGCCGGTGCTGGGATGCTGGTCCTTAGCCATCTTGTACCACCCTTGCCGAGCCCATGGCTCTACGCTGCCTTTCTCGGCGACGCCAAAAGCCGCTTTTCCGGCCCGATCGTGGTTGGAGAGGACGGCATGATGTTCTCGCTGCCCACCGGCAGCAAGACGATCGACCGAAACCGGTTGATGTGAGGCACCGGCTGACCCGCCGTTGCCACAATCCCACCCCGAACCCTGCCCCCACTAAGGAGAATGACAGATGAAGACGATGTTCCGGATGGCCGCCTTGGCGGCCGCGACCTTGGCCCTGACCCCTGCAGCGCACGCCCAGATGTATGACATGGCATTGTCGCAGCTGACGACGAAGTTCAAGGCGTCCGACAAGAACGGCGATGGCAAGCTCAGCTTGCAGGAAGCCAAGGACGGCGGAATGTCGCGCGTTGTCGCGAACTTCACAACGATCGACACCGACAAGGACGGTTACGTGACTTTTGCCCAGCTCAAGGCGCAGCTGGATGCGCGCTACAAATAAGTGCTGAAACAATCGGGGCGCGTCGGCAGATGATCCGGCGCGTCCCGTGATCCGCCGCGCAGGCGCTCACTATGGCGAGAAAGCCGCAAGGATCCGATCTACCGCTGCTAGGATACTGACGTGTCCGCTCAGGACGCGACCCGGGGTTTAAACTCATCGGCGCCCATCTTTCGCGCCAGCACGAACAACGAGCCGGCAACGACCGCCTCGACCAGGATCATGTCGAGAGCCAAACCCGCCCCGTGCCCTAACCACGCGATTACGCGGCCTGTCGCAGCGAATAGCAGCATCATGATCGGGGGGTAGAGCCAAACCGACCGATTGGTGCGAAGTGCGATCAATATCGCTCCTCCCATGGTCAGGAAGAAGGCGGCAAGATCCCCGATTTGGGTGCTCAGTCCATCGCCCTCCAGCAGCGGCATTCGCAGCCGTGCCGATACCAGACCCGGCGCCCATAGCCAACCAAGCCCCACCAGAATGAAAGCCACTGCCGAGAGGCCTGCGCCGACTTTCCAGACTTTGCGCATTGCTCGCTCGCTCCCACCAGAGTCTTGTTGCTTCAGATACCAGCAATGCGCAGCAGCCGGACTAAGACCGCAAAGGTCCAAGGCGCCACGTACCGTAACCTGGGCTTGCGGGCTTCCGCCGCGCTTACGATTTTTCGCACGATGGTGTCGGTCGACCCTACCTCAAGCAACCGCAGTCTTCTTTCGCTCGCCTTTCTCCGAACCTCGATTTGCGCTTGTGAGAAGATCGATCCTTCCTTCTCAATCGCCTCGAACTGGCTACTCATGAGTTGCTGGTTGAAGCCGGTATTGTACGGACCCGGTTCGACGACTGAAACATGGATGCCTTTGCCGAGCACCTTCATCTCTTCGCGCAGGCCAGCAGCTGCGGCTGAGATGGCGAATTTGGTCATCGAGTAGGGCATCACGAACGGCTCGGGGATGCGACCCACGATCGAGCTTATGAAAATGACCGTCCCGCCGCCGCGGGCGATCATGCTGCGGATCGCGATTTGCGTCATCTCCAGTGAGGAGAACAAATTGACCTCGAACAGGCGCCGCACCCGGTCAATTTTAACGTCTGCCAGCGATCCGGACAGGTTTTGTGCGGCGTTGTTGATAAGTACGTCGAGTTCCAAGTTAGCGATCTTTTCGCGATCCGCGGCCTTCGTGATGTCCAACTTGAACACACGCGCCGACGATCCCAGCTCAATCTGTAATGCGGAGACTTCGGACTCCGAGTATGTCGTGACGTAAACGGTGTGCCCTCGTGCCAGGAGGCGTTTGGCAGTATCCTTGCCTATGCCCGTCCCGGCACCGGTGATCAGTATCGTCTTAGTCATCGCATATTTTTTGATGGGCCGGGAAGGGCACAACGATTGATCACGGCGTTGGCAGGTCGGCGAGAATGATGACGCCGTCCTCATCCTGATCGACCAATGCGAAGATGTCGCGCTCGGGCCTTTCCCATTCGGCGCGCGTCAGCCGTCCGTCGCCGTTCTTGTCGGCCATCGCCAGAACCTGTTCCAGCTTTTCGGCAAATTTGCGCCTCGCAAGCCGGATCCGCGGTGCGTCTTCCTCGCTCACCACGCCATTGCCGTTGCGATCGAGCCTCGCGAAAATGTCGGCGCGATACGCGTCATATTCCCCGCGGGTGACCTTGCCGTTACCGTTGGCATCGGATTTGGTGAGAGTGTCGCGAAGTCGTTCGATTTGCGCCGCCGTGGGCTGTTGAGCCGTGGCCGGGAAACAAGCACAGGCCAAGGCGGCTGCGGCAAGGATGCGGGCGCTACTCTTGATCATCATCATGCTCCGTTCGTTCTGCAAAGGGCCGTCGTCGCGCGAAAATGGCGACTGATGCCTCATATTAATGTATTATATTACATCAGCAAGACGTTATTGCCGTGGGCGCGTTCATTTCGCAGGGGGCGCTGGCCCGGGATGCGCGGTCTTTGCCCGATGGATTGCGCACTTTTTGGGATTTTAGCCATTGCCCGACGCGCCGTAATGTCACATATTAATTCTTGAGTTCCCGACGAGGCGTTGGGTGCAAGAAGCTGGAAATGTGATGGCTAAGATTCTGAGCATGGCGGTTCGCGTGCCGCCATTATTGCTGGGCATCCTATTCGGATTCCTGGGAATCAGGTCGATGACCAACCCTGATCGGGCAGCGGCGTTTTTCGGCTATGAGTTTCCCGATACCGGGCTTGGGCTAAGCTCGTTTGTCGGACACTCGGCCAGTTGGGCGCTGACGATATCGGTGTGCCTGCTGCTCGGGCTGATCCGCAAGGAACGCAGCTGGTTTTACCCGCCGATGATGCTGTTCGGCTTTTTTGCGCTGGGACGCATTGCCGCGACACTCCTTCACGGCGCGCCGCTTCATCCCGAGCGCTTCCTGCCGGAACTGGCGTTTACCGGGCTACTTTACCTCGCAGCGCGGCAAATGCCGGACACCAGCCGGTAAGCCTGCGGACCGCCCAAGATCGCGAAAATCAAAGGGGATTAAGACATGGTTGAGACACTCCTGATCGGTATCGGCGCGCTAGGCGCGGCAGCGGCAGCGGGCGCGTTCGCGATCACCCGGGACGGGGCGATCGTGACCCCACAAGGGTCGGGCCGGGTCAGCACTGCCTCGGGCACTTTTGAGGGCTTCCCTCTCCCCGACTATGCGCAAAAATTCGTGACCGATGCCTACAAGAGCTACCTGATCGAGGTCGAACCCGGGATCAAGGTGCACATTCTCGAAGTCGGCGAAGGCTATCCGATCTTCATGCAGCACGGCAATCCGACCTCTGGCTTCCTCTATCGCAAGGTGGCCGAACACCTGCCGCTCGACCGGGTGCGCGTGATCATGCCGACACTCGTCGGGCTTGGCTTTTCGTCAAAGGTGCCGGTCAGTTTGCACACGGCGGCCAATCACAATCGCTGGATCAACTCGGCACTGAAGCAGCTCCAGCTCAAGCAGCTGATCTATGTCGGGCAGGACTGGGGCGGCCCTGTCGGCATCGGTGCGCTGGCGCTGTCGCCCGGATTGGTCAAGGGCATCGTCATCATGAACACCGCGATCCGCGTGACTGAGGTGAAGACTCGGCTTTCCAAAGTTCACGACCTCATGAAGACGCCGATTGTCGGCGAATTTCTGGGCAATGTCCGCAACGCCATCTTTAGGGGCCTGCACCGTCCGCAGCACGATCCCGCCTCGATGCCACAAGCGGTCAAGGACCTGTATGCCCGGCCGGTGCGCGAAAGTGGCAATCACAAGGCGCCGCTGGCGTTGATGCGGATGGTGCCCGACGGGCCCGACCATCCCAGCACCCCGGTCATGCGCGAACTTGTTCCTTATGTGCGATCGCTCGACGTGCCGGTCGAGATCGTCTGGGGAACCAATGATCCGATCCTGGGCAAGGCTGTGCCGGCAATGCTCGAGAACTTTCCGCAAGCAAGGGTGACCGAGACACCGGCCGGGCATTTCCTGCAGGAGGAAGTTCCCGAAGTTATTGCCGATGCGGTCCTGCGGGTGCTGGGTGCGGTCCGCCAAGACGAGCCGCAGGAAAGCGTAGCAGCCAACGATTAGCTCACTACGGCGCAGCGTTGCCGCGCGTGCCAATCCCCTTGGCGGACGGCTTCCTGTGCGGAGACGGCTGGGCACGAGGGACTTGCCACCTTCGAGCCTAGCTACTACTTAATGCATAGCATTAGATCGCGATTACCTACTTCAGCGCGAATCGGACGCAAGCGCGCAGGCAGGTGCCATTCGTCGTGATCCGCAAGCGAGAGGCCCACAGCAATGACGACCGTTCTCGACAAGGCAGCCATCAAGCAAAAGTATGCGACCGAACGCTCCAAACGTCTGCGGCCCGAAGGCAACGAGCAATATCAGCGACTTTCAGGCAAGTTCGAGGGATTGGCGGTCGATCCGCACACGCCTTTCGTTCCTCGCGAGCCGGTTGCTGACCATGTCACCTTCGCCTTTATCGGCGCTGGCATGTCCGGCCTGGTCACAGGGGCGCGGCTTAAGGAGGCGGGGATCGACAGCATTCGGCTGATCGACAAGGCCGGCGGGGTCGGCGGTACCTGGTACTGGAACCGCTATCCCGGCGTGCGCTGCGATACCGCGGCAATGATCTATCTGCCGCTGCTCGAGGAAACCGGCTATATGCCGAGCGAGAAATATGTTCCTGGCCACGAAATTCTTGGCCACTGCGAACGGATCGCAAAGCATTACGGCCTGTATGACAAGGCCCTGTTCCACACCGAAATCGATTCCGTGGAATGGCAGGACGATACCCGGTTGTGGCGGATCACCACCAATCGCGGCGACGATTTTACCGCAAAGTATCTCGGCATGGGAACCGGCCCGTTGCATGTCGCCAAGCTGCCGGGGATCCCGGGGATCGAGGATTTCAAGGGCAAGCAGTTCCACACCAGCCGGTGGGATTACGGCTACACCGGCGGCGACGCCCTCGGTGCGCCGATGGACAAGCTCAAGGACAAGCGCGTGGCCGTAATTGGCACCGGGGCAACCGGCGTTCAGTGCATCCCGCAGGTCGCCAAGACTGCTGGCCAGCTGTTCGTTTTCCAGCGCACGCCATCATCGGTCGATGTGCGCGGCAATCATCCTATCGATCCGCAGTGGTTCGCGGATATCGCCAAACCGGGCTGGCAGAAGCGCTGGATGGACAATTTCGTCGACAATGTCGGGCGCGGCCTGCCGTCCGAAGATCTGATCGACGATGGCTGGACCGCGATATCGCGGCGCATCCGAGAGAAGGTTCTGGATGGTCGGCCGATGTGGGCGGCAAGGCTGGCCACGCGGATCGCGGGCGCGCTAGGGCGTCCCCCGCGCCAGATGAGCCCGGAGAAGATCCTGGCCGCAATCGAGGATGCCGATATCGAGAAGATGGAGGAAATCCGTGCACGGGTCGATGCGGTCGTCAAGGACCGGCACACCGCCGAGCATCTCAAGGCGTGGTATTCGCAACTTTGCAAGCGCCCCTGCTTCAGCGACGAATATCTCGATTGTTACAACCAACCCAACGTCACGCTGGTGGACACCGATGGCAAGGGCGTCGAGCGGATCACCGAAACCGGGCTAATGGTGGGCGGCAAGCTCTACGAGGTCGATTGCATCGTCTATGCATCGGGCTTCGAATTCGGGGCCAACTTCCAGATGAAGACGGGCTTCGACATCAAGGGCCGGGGCGGTCAGCTTCTGTCTGAATACTGGGCCGAGGGATTGCGCACTCTGCACGGGTTGCACGTCCCCGGATTTCCCAACGCCTTCATGGTGCAGATGAACCAGGCCGCCAACATGGTGACCAACATCCCGCACAATATCGTCGATCACGCCAGGACCGTGGCGCAAGTGATCGCCCATGCCGAGAGCCAGGGCTATGCCGAGGTCGAGCCGACCGAGGAGGCGGTTGCGCAATGGGTCGACCTGATCCTGACCGGCCAGGGATCGCTGATTGCCTCGACCGACTGCACGCCCGGTTTCTGGAACAATGAAGGCCAAGGCTGGAGCAAGGAATTCCGCCAGTCGCAGGGCCATCCAGGCGGGGCCGAGGGATATTTCAAGCATATCGAGGCTTGGCGGCGGTCGGGCACTTATTCTGGTCTTGCCTTCAGTAAGTGACGATCGGTCAGGGCTGACTACTGCCCCTTGTAGGTGATAATTGATTACATTAATTGTTGGTTGTTGAAGCGAGCGCGCTGGGGGCCTCGATGCCAAGAAAGATACTGTACGCCGTTCTCGGACTGATCATCGTCGGAGGGGCCATCGGCTGGTTCAACCGCAACGCGATCATGACCGCGCTGCTGATGCGCCGGATCGAGGCGACCAAGGAATATGTCGCGCCCACGCGACAGGTTGTGTGGGATCAGGGCCCGGCAGTCGCCAAAACGCCCGTCTCGCAGCGGCCGCCCAATGTGGTGTTCATCCTGTTCGACGATTTCGGCTACAACGACCTCACCACCTTTGGCGGCGGAGTCGCCGGGGGCAGAGTGCCCACCCCGAACATCGACAAGCTTGCAAGCCAGGGTGCAATCTTCAATCAGGCCTATTCCGGCACGTCGACATGTGCCCCGTCGCGCGCGATGCTGATGACGGGGCGCTATCCGACCCGCACCGGTTTCGAATTCACGCCGATCCCCGATGGCATGGCCAAGGCGCTGCCGATCTTCGCCGCAGGCATGGATCGCGGGGCATTGCCGCCGACCAAGTTCAATCCCGAGTTCGACGAAAAGGCAATGCCCTTCAAGAACCAGGGGCTTCCGGGTTCGGAAATTACCATTGCCGAGCTGTTGAAGAGCAAGGGCTATCATACCGTCCATATCGGCAAATGGCATCTCGGCGAGGCGCCCGAATTCAAGGCCAATGCGCAGGGCTTCGACGAGAGCCTGAACATGCATAACGGAATGTATCTCAGGGAAGACGATCCCAACGTCGTCAATGCCAAGCTCGATTTCGACCCGATCGACAAGTTCTTCTGGGCGAAGCTGCAATTCGCTGCCACTTTCAATGGCAGCAAGCCCTTCGAACCGGGCGGCTACATCACCGATTGGTGGACCGACCAGTCGCTCAAGGTCATCGAAGCCAACCGCAACCGGCCGTTCTTCCTCTACATGGCCCATTGGGGTGTCCACACGCCGCTACAGGCAACACGTCAAGACTTTGAGGCAGTCGGCGACATCAAGCCGCATCGCTTGCGGGTCTATGCCGCGATGGTGCGCGCGCTGGATCGCAGCGTCGGAAGGATCATGGCGAAGCTCGACCAGGAAGGCCTTGCCGACAACACCATCGTCGTGCTCAGCAGCGATAATGGCGGAGCAGGTTATGTCGGCCTGCCCGGGATCAACGCGCCGTATCGCGGCTGGAAGATTACACTGTTCGAAGGCGGCATCCGCGTGCCCATGTTCGTGCGGTGGCCGCAACGCATCAATCCTGGCACACGAATCCGAACCCCGGTTGCGCATATCGATGTCCTGCCGACCCTGGCATCGGCGGCCGGCGTGCCACTTCCCAAGGACAGAATCATCGACGGCCGCAACCTGCTACCGCTCGCGACCGGAACCGGCGCGTTCTCCCGCCCCAACAATGCGATCTTCTGGCAATCGGGCGCCTATCAAGTGGTGCGTGCGGGCGACTGGAAGCTCCAGATCGACGGCACGCGCAAAAAGACATGGCTCTTCGACCTTACTTCGGATCCCACCGAGAAGAACGATCTTGCCGGAAAGCTGCCGGGCAAGGTCGCTGAGCTCAGGCAATTGCTGGTCGCCCATCATAAGGGCGCGGTAAAGCCGCTCTATCCCTACAAGATCGCCAGCCCGGTACTGGTCGATAAGACCGAGGGCCAGAAGGCTGTGCCGGGTGATGAATATGTGATCTGGCCAAATTAGGGTTTTGGCCCGGCTGCTCACGTTGACCTGCCTCGTCTCCGAATTTTCCGCGAAGGCCAAGCTTTAGAGCACCCCACGGCCATGGTTCAGGGTACCCCTTATGCTGCCCAGTGCATCCAGCGCGAAGCTTCCGCATTGCCCGCCTAATTTCACTTGCGAAATTGCAAATAATGTTCAACATTAATGCAACGCAGTAAATCGGGATCGGGATCCGACGCTGCCCGATCGGAGGGGAATCGTGAAAAAGGTAACCGAGCAGCGTCTCGCGCAGCGGCTGAAGATGGTGTTTTCCGCAGGCACAGCACTGCCGATATTGTTGCTGGGAGTATGCTCACCGGCATTCGCACAGGATCAGGCGGCGGTCGATCAGGAAGACCCTGCATTGTCGTCGCCGCGCGTTGCGGACATCGTGGTGACCGCGAACAAGCGCGAGGAAACGCTGCAGGACACCCCGGTCGCGGTCTCTGTGGTAGGAGCGCAGGAGATCGAACGGGCCGAGATCCAAGACCTTCTCGACCTCCAGACACTGGTTCCCTCGCTCGCGATCCGGCAGGGTCAGACGTCGGGCAACACCAATTTTCTCATTCGCGGTTTCGGCAACGGCCAGAACGCCATCGGGCTCGAGCCTTCGGTCGGGGTCTTTATCGACGGGGTTTATCGTTCGCGTTCGGCTGCCGCGATTTCCGACTTGCCGAACCTCGAGCGCGTCGAAGTCCTGCGCGGCCCCCAATCGACTCTGTTCGGCAAGAACGCGTCGGTGGGCGTGATCTCGGTGACCACGCGCAAGCCGAAGTTCGAGCGGGACGGCCATGTCGAAAGCAGCTTCGGCAACTTTGGTCTGCATCGTTTCGAGGCCTATGTGACCGGCCCAGTCACGAACTCGTTGGCAGTCGCATTTGGCGGTAGTCTCAATCGGCGCGGCGGCTATGTCGAGGACCTCGGCACGGGAGACCGTTACAACGATCGCGATCGATGGGGTATTCGCGGCGATATCCTGTGGCAACCCTCGTCCAGTGTCAGCTTCCGCCTGATCGCCGACTACGACAGGATCGACGAAAATTGCTGCATTCTCACCAACCTGGTCGAGGGCCCGACCGGGGCCAGCATACGGGCTCTGGGTGGGCGCTTCGTTTCGGAAGACCCGTTCTCATACAACGTGTCCTACGACATCGTCCCCAGCAACCGGATCAAGAACTACGGCGCATCCCTTCAGGGCGACATTGATGTCGGCTTCGGGACGCTCACCAGCATCACGGCCTATCGCCGCAATGACGTCGATTCGCAATTCGATCCCGATGCGACGAGCCTGAGATTATTCTCAACCAACACGGCGCAATCGCAGATCAAAACCTTCACCCAGGAACTCCGCCTGCAGTCGAACGGGACGGGAAAGCTGATCGACTGGATGATCGGAGGCTACTATTTCGATGAGCGGCTGCAATCCAGTAATGATCTGTTCTACGGGGCTGATTACCGGCCCTATCTGGGCGCGCTGCTCGGCAACCCCACGCAGGTTGCCACATTCGAGACGTTCGCCGGTGTGCCAGCCGGGACTTTCGCCGCGCCGGGACAGGGGATTTCGGATCGGAGCAGTCAGTACAACAGCGCCTGGTCAATCTTTGGCAATATCGACCTCCACCTCACCAACCGCCTGACCGCCACCTTTGGGATCAGCCATACCGAAGATCGAAAAGACGTCACGGTCAACGCGCTCAGCACGGACGCCCTGGCTGCCGTCAATCTCGATCAGCTCGGCTACACGGCAACGCTAAGAACCTTGTTGGCGCAGCGCGGCATAAATTTGCAGAATCCGGCTTCGGTGGGGCCGTTCCGTGCCACCAACCCGGCAATCTACGCGCAGGTTCAGCAACAGGCACTGGCGACCGCACTCGGTACCGCCAATCCGTTCAACCAACTACGGGCACTGCAATTTTTCCCGCCGTTCCTCAACTTCCCCAATGCGGTGGAAGACGGTCGTTCGCGCGACAACAGCACCGATTTCACGGCCCGCCTCGCCTACAAGCTGACCGACCAGCTCAGCGTCTATGCGTCTTATGCGACGGGCTTCAAGGCAAGCTCGTGGAACCTGTCGCGCCAGAGCAGGCCAACGTCCGCGATCCTCGTCCCCGGCAATCCGGTGGTCGATCCGGTCACCCGGCAAGTTCTGCGGGCGACGCCGCCTTCGCCGGTCACGAACGCCGGGCTATATTCGACGAACCTTGCACCCGGAACGCGCCTCGCATCGCCCGAGGACGCCGAGGTCTATGAGCTGGGGATCAAGGGCACGTTCAATAGCTTTGCCTTTACCGCCACGGTCTTCAACCAGACCCTGAAGAATTTCCAGACCACCGTGTTCACGCAAAACGGTTTCGTGTTTGCCAATGCGGCCAAGCAATCGAGCTTTGGCGTCGAGGTCGACTTCCGCTGGAGTCCGCTCGACGGGCTGTTCTTCACGGGGGGTGCGACGTTCCTCGATCCGGTTTACGATAGCTTCCCCAATTTCGGACCGGGCATCGACATCTCGGGACAGCCGCCGCAGGGCGTTGCCAAGACGCAGTTCACGCTTGGCTCCAACTATAATTTCTCGATCGGCCGTCTCGATGCATTCGTGCGGGCAGACTGGCAGCATATCGGCAATTCGCCGTTTCTCGATGATCCGAATGAAGCAGCCACCCTTGCAGCCGCTGGCTACTCACGCGAGCAGAATCTCGTGAACATGTCGGTCGGAATCAAGACGGCAAGCGGGTTTGGAGTCTCGCTATGGGCGCGCAACCTGTTCGACGACCAGTATATCGTTTTCGCCTCGCCCGCCTTGGCACAGGCCGGCACGATCAATGGCGCACCCAACCAGCCCCGCACCTTCGGGGTGACGTTGCGCAAATCGTTTTAGAGTCCGATGACATTATCTTGACCCGTTCGTTTCGAGCCCTTCGACTGGCTGGCAAGTCCGCCGCTCAGGACAGTCTTCGGCCCTTTGGGCCCAAGTCGAGAAACAGGCCATGAGCGCCGCGCAGGGTGTCTCGACTTCGCTCGACACGAACGGTTGGGGATTTGATTCAACCA
>CAZWAL010000001.1:0-47040 GCA_964631905.1 uncultured Stakelama sp. | reverse complement strand
CTCAAAATCCGGTTCCGAAAGGAGTGTCGGTTCGATTCCGACCGCCCGCACCACCTAGAAGAAACACAAATACAACGATTCAATTCGTTGTCGCCAAGTGTTTTCGCTAGACGCGCCCAGCTCTGTCTAAGCCGAAGGTTGGCGTGGCTATGTTCGTCTCACAAAGCGAGCTGGCGTGGTGAAATTGAGCCGCACCGGGATTGCCGGAGACCATTTGGTTTGAGTTGGGCGGCCATCGGGATATCGTCCGGCATGGCCAAGTATCGTTGCTCGGTTTCTGCGGAAGCGATGTTGCCGATCGTCCTGAGCAATCGCCGGTGGTCAAAGAAGTCGACCAACTCCAGCGTGGCGAGCTCTTCTGCCTTAAATGTTCGCCATGGTCCCCGCCGGCGGATCACCCCTGCCAAGCCCATATTGCGCCTCAGCCGTTCGACGGTACAGCGCCCGATCCAGAACCCCGCTCGCATCACTGCCGCCATATCTTGCGCACGCCGTACACTGAATCAGCGGCGACTGATCGGACATGGAGAACTGGCTGGCACCTACGAGCAACAGGACCATTTTGTTTTATCCGATTGCTCTCAGCACGCCGGCTAGCGCCAGCGCTACGAAGGTGGCTGTCGCATAGCCGAGAATGCCGGTCAGCACGGCAGGCGTCACCAGCACGGTTGCACCAAGTGTTTCGGCATAGGCGGCCGCCGTTGCCGGCCCGCCAACGGTGGCATTGGATGCCAGCAGCAATTCGACCAGCGGGATGCGCAACAGCCACCCTGCAATCAGCAGCAATAAGAGATGCAGCAGGACCATGAGCGCGATGAACCAGGTGAACGGCCCCGCCTGAGCAACCAGCACCGAGGCGTCCGCCGTCGACCCCATAAAGGTGAAATAGATCATCAGCAGATACATGGCGATCGACGTTTCGCCGCGAATGCGCGCCAGCGGCACCGGCGCGACATTCGCCAGCACAAGCGCCAGCGCGGTAATGGTGAGCAACGCATATTCGGGATGCCCGAGGGCGGCGCTGAATCGGGTGCCTGACGCTGCGATCACGCCGGCCAGCGCCAGCGCCATCATCAGGCCGAAGGGACCTGCGTCTTCTGACGTACTGGCAGGTTGATCATCAGGCGATACCGACGGCGCGGAAACCTCCTGCGTTCCCACGGCCAGCACGCGCGAGCGACCGAACAGGCTGACGATCCAGGGCTGCCGTGGCAGCCATTGCAGAAGGATCAGATAGGGGATGAAAAGCACGACGAAGGCGGCACTGCCGATCGCAAAACCCGTCGCGGAGAGATTTTCCGCGCGGCTGACGGCCACGTAATTGACGCTGCCGCCCAGCAGGCCCGCCGCATTGGTTGCAGCGAAGGCCGGTCCCTCGGAGCGCAACGGTACGACAAGATAGGCGATTAATGTTGCCGCAACGGTTGCCAGCGACGCGACGACAAAGGGCCACAACAGCGAATCGATCCCCTTTACGACTTGCCGAAGATTGGCCTTGAAGAGCAGTAGGGGCAGTGCAAGTGGCACGATGAATTTGATCGCCACGTTATGAACCGGCCCGCCGGTCGGCAGGACGCCGATGTTGGACATGAGCATGGCGAAAAGAAGCACCGTCATCGGTGCAGGCAGGTAATGACCGAATCGCGTTCGCTCTAGCAGCTGACAGAGCGCGATCAGCGACATCACCACGGCGAGCAGTCCTAGCGCATCATCGGCAGCGATTAGCGGCGGGCTCATGCGAACCGGGCCGGTGACAGGGCTGCGCGCAGCGGCGAACCGATGGGGAAGCGGGCATTGGCCTCGCCTGTCACGATGCCAGCGACCAGCGCCCCTACCGCGGGCGATGTCTGCACGCCGAAGCCGCCGAGCCCCGCCGCCCAGCAGAAGTTGGGCGCAATGCTGTCCCAGCCGATCACCGGCGCGCGATCCGGCGCGAAGGTACGCAACCCGGCCCAGCTGCGATTGACGTGTGTCACCTCGATCTCAGCGATGCTCTGTAACCGGTCGATCGCGAGCGCCACGTCCATATCCTCGGGCCAGGCGTCGTGCGCGTCGCAGGGGCGCTCATCGCCGAGCGAGACCATGAGTCGGCCACCCTCGGGCTTGAAATAGCAATCCTCCTGCACCGTAACGACAAACGGCCAGCCGCTGGCGTCCGCGCCATAAGGCGGATCGATCGTGACCGCCGTACGCAGAGTCGGTTGCAAGGGTATCGCGGCGGCGCCCGCCAGCGCGCCGATCGCTCCGGCCCAGCCGCCTGCGGCATTGATGACGACGCTCGCGCGTAACGCGCCTTGCGGGGTCGATAGGGTCCATGCCTCACCGTCCCAATCAAGCGCCTCAACGGGGCTGCCGCATATGACCGTTCCCTGACGCCGCACCGATCGGACATAGGCTTGCAGCAAACCATCGACATCGATGTCCAGGCAGCCCGGCTCCCACAGGGCGCGCACGACCGCCTCGGGCCGCAGCATCGGACAAAGCGCCCGCGCCGCGGCACCGTCGATCATCTCGAACGCATGCGCAACATCCGCAAAACTGGCGGCCTGCTCATCGAGTTCGGCGACCTGCGCGGCATCGGCGATCACCAATTGGCCACGCGGACTAAGCAAGCGATGCGGGGCAAGCGCAGCCTGTTCGGCGAGCAGATAGGCGCGTGAGAGCCCGGTCAGTTCCTGCGTCGGGCCACCTTCATACGCTTGCACCAGCACGGCCGCGGATCGCCCGGTAGAATGATAGCCCGGCTGAGCCTCCATCTCCAGCACCGTTACATGCCGGTGGGCCCCGAGAAAATGGGCGACCGCAAACCCCACGATGCCGCCGCCAATGATTGCCACGTCGGTATCGAGTGATTTGACCATCAAATGACCTGAAATCCAGCCCAGAATGGGTCGCTCCGATCGACCCAAAGATGATTATAGCCCGTCATATGCGCCTGCCCCTCGATCGAGGGAAGGATCGCCTCGACATCGCCGATCATCGTCATAGCTTCGAAGCGTCCGGTAAAGCGGCTGCCGATATAGCTTTCGTGAACGAAGCGATCACCGACTGACAGCTGCCCGCGGGCGGCCAGTTGCGCCATCCGCGCTGAGGTGCCGGTGCCGCATGGGCTGCGATCGATCGCCTTGTCGCCGTAGAACACAGCGTTACGCGCATCGGCTCCGTCACCCGTGGGCGCATCCGCCCAAAGCAGATGGCTGACACCTCGGATCGTGGCGTCGGTCGGGTGAACCGGCTCGACCTGCGTGCGGATGGCAGCGCGCGCCGCGCGGCTGATCGCGACAAGACGATCCGCGCCGAGCGCGTCGAGGCCGGGATAGCCGGGCTGCGGCTCGATGATCGCATAGAAATTGCCGCCATAGGCGATGTCGTAACGTAGCGTGCCGAGCTCGGTTTCGACCTCCAGGTCGCGCATGGCGAGATAGCTGGCGATATTGTGGATACGAACGGACGTGATCCGCCCTTCGGCCTCGAGATAATCGACGGCGATTTGCCCGGCGGGCACGTCGAGCACCAAGCGACCCGGCGTTCGTGGGGTGAGCAGCCCGTTTTCCAGCGCGAAAGTGACGATGCCGATCGTTCCGTGCCCGCACATCGGCAGGCAGCCGCTCGTTTCGACGAACAGCACGCCCGCGTCCGCTTCCGCCGAACACGGTGGATACAGGAAGCCGCCCGACATCATGTCATGCCCGCGCGGCTCGAACATCAGGCTGCGGCGGATCCAGTCGTGATGCGCGAGAAAATCGGCGCGGCGTTCGCTCATCGTGTCGCCGCGAAGCAACGGCGCGCCGCCATGGATAAGGCGAACGGGATTGCCCGCCGTGTGGCCGTCAATGCAGGAGAACAGGTGGCGCATTTCAGCCGATCGCGGGGCGGGTGGCGGCGGCGCGCTCGACCATTGCCGTCACCGCATCGCGCCGGGCACCGGCCAGCGGCAGGCGCGGCGGTCGCACCCGCTCCGATCCTCGACCCATGATCTGTTCGGCGAGCTTGATCGATTGCACAAGATCATGATCGGCATCGAGGTGCAGCAGTGGCATGAACCAGCGATAGATCGCCAGCGCCGTCGCCAGATCGCCGCGTGCAACGGCCGCGACGAGCGCGACCGATTCCGCCGGGAAGGCGTTGGTCAGCCCCGACACCCAGCCGGTCGCGCCCAACAACAGACCCTCCAGAGCAACGTCGTCCAGACCCGCGAGCAGATGATATCGATCGCCGAGCGCATTGTGCAGATCCGTAAATCGCCTTGTGTCGGGTGCCGACTCCTTGATCGCCACGATATTGGGCACATCCGACAGCGCCTCCAGCGTCTCGATCCCGATGTTGACGCGGTAGGCGGGGGGATTGTTGTAAAGCATGATCGGCAACGCCGTTGCGGCGGCAACGCTGCGGAAATGCGCGAGCAGTTCAGCGGGCTGCGGCACATAGACCATTGCGGGCAACACCATCAGCCCGTCCGCGCCGATCGCTTCGGCATCGCGCGCAAAAGCGGCGGCGGCGGGCGTCGTCATTTCCGATACGCCGACAATCACGGGCACACGCCCGGCAACCGCCTCAACCGCACCGGCGAGGACTTGGCGCTTTTCGTCCGCGACCAGCGAGTTATTTTCGCCGACCGTGCCCATTACGATCAAGCCGTGCACGCCGTCGCGGATCAGCGCATCGAGCACGCCTTGCGTTGCGGCGAGGTCAATCCCGAATTCAGCGTCGAACTGCGTGGTCGCGGCAGGGTAGACGCCTGTCCAATCCGGTGTTTTTCCCACAACATTTCCCCTTTTGCCGGTCGCGAGCGATAGCGCTTCTTCAGCGCTTTATTCGAGCGGGAGAGTATGCACCAACCTGTGGCGCTGCGAAGCCACCGCAGCATTGATTGGGGACGAAAGCATGTTGGGGCAGGAAAGCCATGCTTGCGAGGATCGGCCGCATATCGGACGACACGACTGCAGGAGATGCCGCAATGGATAAGCCGCCAATCAGAATACGCGACATTGGCATCAACCCGGGCGTGATCGCGCCCGGGCCGTTGAATGCGATCACCGATGTGGCGGGCGTGCGTGTTGGGCACGTTACACGGATCGAGGGTGAATCGACGCGGACCGGCGTCACCGCCATCCTGCCGCACGCGGGCAATCTGTTTGCCGAGCGTGTCCCCGCCGGGCTGGCAGTGGGCAATGGCCATGGCAAATTGGCGGGCGCGACCCAATTGGTCGAACTCGGCGAGATCGAAACGCCGATCGTGCTCGTCAATACGCTCGCGGTTGGTCGCGCGGTGGAGGCGGTGGTCGACTGGACATTGGCGCAACCGGGCAATGATCAGGTCCGCTCGGTCAATGCCGTCGTCGCCGAAACCAATGATGGCATGCTGAACGACATCCGCAATCGCGGCCTGACGGGCAAAGACGTGGTATCGGCAATAGAAAGCGCCACCGGCGGCCCGGTGCACGAAGGGTCGATCGGTGCCGGCACTGGCACCGTTGCCTTCGACTGGAAGGGCGGCATCGGTACAAGCTCGCGCGTGCTGCCGGCGTCGCTCGGCGGGTGGACCGTCGGCGCACTGGTCCAGGCCAATCATGGCGGCGTGCTGCAAATCGACGGTCGCCCGGTCGGCAAGGCGTTGGGCCGCTATCATCTGAAGGACGCTATCGACACGGGCAGCGCGGACGGATCGATCATCGTAATCGTCGCGACCGATGCGCCCCTGTCGGATCGCAACCTGACGCGCCTGGCGCGGCGCGCGATGTTCGGCGTGGCGCGCACGGGTTCGACCTTCGCCAATGGATCGGGCGACTATGCGATCGCCTTTTCGGTGCATCCCGGCGTGCGTCGTACGGCGACGTCACGGGTGGGTGTCGTCGCGGTCGATGAAATGGGCAACGATGCGGTGTCCCCGCTGTTCGCCGCGGTGATCGAGGCGACCGAGGAAGCTATCTACAACGCGCTGATCGCCGCCACGCCGATCGACAGCCTGGACGTGTTGCGCGCGGCGATGGTGCGGGTCGACCCCCTCACCGTCGGCGAGATCAGACGGACAGCCGGTGCCAGTCGGGACCGATAGCGCGGTCCTGCGCCATTACTTTGCCGCCGCGCTGGATAACGAATGCGGCGGAGTGCCAGTTATTGTCGCGGTCGGGGTTCGGGCCATCGACTGTCTTGCCTCGCGACAAGCGCCGAAGGAGAGAGTGTGAGAGCGGTTCTGACGATGGGGCATGGCGGGCGGGACATGCTGCGCCTGGTCGATGATTATCGTGATCCTGTCGCAGCGCCGGGCGAGGTGATCGTGGCCGTCGGCGCCACCGCGCTCAATTTTCATGACATTTTCACGCGGCGCGGCATGCCGGGCATCAGCATTCCGCTGCCAGTGATCGTCGGATCGGACATCGCCGGCACGATCTCCTCGGTCGGCAGCGATGTCGGGGAGTGGAAGGTCGGCGACCGGGTGCTGATCGATCCCGTCTATGTCGAGAATGGCCGGGGCGGGATGCTGGGAGAAACCAAGGACGGTGGTCGCGCCGATTATATCGCCGTCCCGCATGCCCAGCTGGTGGCGATTCCCGATCAGGTCAGCATCGAAGCCGCTGCCGCGCTGCCGCTGGCCTATGGCACGGCATACCGGATGCTCGTCACACGCGGCCGGCTAAAGGCAGAGGAAAAGCTGCTCGTGCTCGGCGCAAGCGGGGGCGTGGGCGCGGCGTGCGTGCAGATCGGCAAGGCATTGGGCGCGGAAGTGATCGCATGTGCCAGCACTGACGCGAAGCTGGCGCGGCTGGCGGGGGCAGGGGCGGACCATCTGATCAACTACGCGACCGGCAATTTTGCTGCGGGCGTCAAGGACCTGTTCGGAAAACCGCGCTCGACGGGCGGCGGCGGTGTCGATGTCGCGGTGAATTTCACCGGTGGGGATACGATGCTCGATACCCAGCGGTCGGTCACCAAAGGTGGCCGCATCCTTACCTGCGGGGCGACGGCCGGCTATGACCTTGCGGTCGATGCGCGCTACTGGTGGACGTTCGAACATGAGATGATCGGATCGAATGGCTGGGGCAGGGAGGATCTGGTGGAGCTGATGGACTGGATCGCCGCTGGTCGGCTCGATCCGCTGATCGACAAGGTACTCCCGCTCGAGGAAACCGCAGAGGCCGAGCGCATGCTCGAGGACCGCGAGGTCGTCGGCAAGATCCTGCTGCGTCCATGATCGACAATCTGGCAGAGCTTGTGCGTCCACGCGGCACGGCTGGCGGGATCGCCTATGTCGACCTGGGGGAGAGCCCCGCCCGTTACTGGACCGCTGCCGGGTTCGACGGTGCGATCGACTCGATCGCGGCAAACATTGCCGCGATCGGCCTGCCGCCTGTGTCGCGGATCGGGCTGCTCGGCGGGAATGGCGCGGGTACGCTGCAGACCTACTTCGCGATCATGCGCGCAGGGCATGTCGTGGTGCCGCTCAACTACCGGCTGCCCTCCGCCACGATTGATTTTATTGCGACCGATGCGGATCTCGCGCTGATCTTTGCCGATGCGGAGCGGCAGGCGCTGGTACCTGCGGGCGTTGCTGCGCGGATGATCACACCGGGCGCAGAAGACGGTATATTCGAGGGTGTCGCGCCCGTCCCGGGCCAGGCCGCAAAGATCATCTACACGTCGGGCTCGACCGGACGCCCCAAGGGGGTGGTGCTGTCGCATGAGGGCCAGATCTGGGCGATCCGGCATGGCCTTTCGCCAGCCGCCGCCGACGACTGCATGATCGTCGCCGCGCCGCTCTATCACAAGAACGGCCTGTATAATTCCACGATGGCGCTGGCGCAGGCCACGCGCATGGTGTCGCTGCTCCGCTTCGAGGCGCGGAGCTATCTTCAGGCGATTGCCGACTGGCGCGCGACCACGCTGACCGGCGTGCCGACGATGTTTGCGCTGATGGAACGCGAAAGCGACCTGATCGCCACGCTCGACCTGAGTTCGGTGCGGCGGGTGAGCATCGGGTCTGCGCCACTCAGCGATCTTCTCGCGCGGCGGATCATGGCGATGTTTCCGCAGGCCGAATTGACCAACGGCTATGGCACGACCGAGGCCGGGCCGATTGTGTTCGGTCCCCACCCGCTAGGCCTGCCACGCCCGTTGACTGCGCTAGGCTGCCCGGCGTCGGGGGTCGAATGGCGGATTGCCGGCGGGGGACCGGACGGCGTGCTGCTGCTGCGTACCCCGGCGGTGATGACGGGGTATCTCAACCAACCCGATCTTACCGCCGAAAAACTGAACGACGGCTGGTATGATACCGGCGACATCGTCCGGCGTGATGCCGACGGCTTCTTCCACTTCGTCGGGCGGGCCGATGACATGTTCGTGTGCGGGGGAGAGAATGTCTTCCCGGCAGAAGTCGAAACGCTGCTTGAACGTCACCCGGACGTCGCGCAGGCAGCCGTCGTGCCCGCGCCCGATTTCATCAAGGGGCAGATCCCGGTCGCCTTTGTCGTGCCCCGGGTCGGCACGCAGCCCGACGGCCCTGCGCTCAAGCGGTTCGCGCTCGATAACGGCCCGGCCTACAGCCATCCGCGCGCTTTCGTGCTGCGCGACGCGCTGCCGCTGGCCAGCACGCACAAGATCGATCGACAGATGCTGATGGCCGAAGCCGCGATCGTCGCCGCCGCGCTCGATCGCGATTGATCAGGAGAAGCGCCGCCATGCTGATGACGATCGATGCTCTGGCCCATGAACTGGCAACAACGGTCCTGCACCGCGAACTTGGATTGGAAGTGACGGCGGTTGATGCAACGTCGCTGACGATGCGCATGCCGATTGGTCGCTTGAGCGAGCGGCTGCCCGACACCGGCCAGTTTCACGGCGGCGCGATTGCAACGCTGATCGATGTGGCGGGCGACATGGTGCTGATGGCCGCCCTCGGCCATGGCGTCCCGACGATCAATTTTCGCGTCGATTTCCTGCGGCCCGCAACCGGCCCTGCGCTGACCGCCATTGCCGAAAGCCGTCGGACGGGGAAGACGGTGGCGGTGGTCGATATCGATGTGTTCGATTCCGAACAGCGTCTCGTCGCGACCGGCCGCGGCTGTTATTCGAGCAAGGCAGGATGATCGCGGCGCCGTCCGACGGGCGGATCATTGATCATGTCGTGATCCTGGTCGCCGATCTCGATGGCGCGCGCGACGCGATGGCGGCGCTTGGATTTACCGTGCTGCCGCGTGGTGGGCATCCGATCTTCGGGACGGCCAATCATACGATCATGCTCAATGACAGCTATGTCGAGCTGCTCGGCGTGGCGACGCCAATGCCCGCGAACCAGTATCAGCGCGATTATATTGCTGCCGGTGGTGGCCTGCTCGGCTTATCCTTTGCCACGCCCGATGCCGACGCAACAGCGGCGCGGCTCGCGCGCCAGGGGATCGCGGCGACCGCGCCGATGGATTTCGAGCGGCCGGTGAAGACGTCCACCGGCACGCTGCCCGCGCAATTCCGAACGTTGCAGCTGGAAGCGGCGCTGGGTTTTATCGGCTATGGCTTTTTCTGCGCGCATCGCACGCCGGAGCGAGTGTGGCCGCCAGACCGCCCGCCTCATCCTAATGGCGCAGCGACGATGGTCGGCGTGAAGATGAAGGCGTCGCCGATACCGGCGCAGCACGCGCTCGCCGACGTCGGCGAGCCGGGTGCGACCGGGCCGATGCCATTGATTGACGCGCGTCCGATCTTGGCGATCGATGTCGCGCGGGTGCCGGACCGTGACGCTACGGTGGCGGCTGGCTTCTCGTTCACCAAACTGGCCGACGGTGTTGCGCTGGGTCACCCGGCCTTGGGCGATGTCGATCTGGTGCTTGTGCAGCGGTGACGTCACCGATGGAGCGGATCGTGTGGGACGCGCATGCCTGTCTGCCGGTCGAAGCCGGGATCACGTTCGAGGTCATTACGCGACACCGCCACGCCGGGTTCGATTTCGTGTCGGTTAACGTCGGCATGGACCCGACGGGGTTGCCCGCCATCCTGCGCGCTATCGCCTGGTTTCGCGCCTGCATTGCCCGCAGCCCGGATCGGTTCGCACTGGTCGGTTCGATGAGCGATCTTGATCGGGCTCGCGCACGCGGAGTGTTGGCGATTGCCTTCGATCTGGAGGGGGCCGATTGCCTGTTCGAGCGCCCCGAAATGGCACAGTTATTTGCCGATCTCGGGGTTCGGCAGATGCACCTGGCCTATAATCTCAACAACCGCGTGGCGGGCGGGTGCCACGATGTGCCGATGCGGCTGACTCCGATCGGCACAGACATCGTGCGTGCCCTGAACCGCGCCGGGATCGTCGTCGATTGCAGCCATACCGGGCGGCTGTGCAGCTTCGACGTGATGGCAGCATCCGATCGACCCGTGGTCTTCAGCCACGCCAATGCCGCCGCCTTGCACGAAACGCCGCGTAACGTGACGGATGATCAGATCAAGGCTTGCGCGGCGACCGGGGGCGTCATCGGCATTTGCGGATATGCGCCGTTTCTTGGAAAAAGCGTGGCAAGCGTCGTCGATATGGTCGCGCATATCGATCATGTCGCGCAGCTCGTGGGGATCGATCATGTCGGGCTCGGCTGGGACCATTGCTATCCGTCCGAAGGCGTGCCGGTGGCCAGCGATCCCGCACTGGCGGCACGCTATTTCCCCGATGCGACGATCGGCAATCACGGCCAAACGCTGCTCGACGATGCGAGCGTGCCGATTGAGGGGCTGTCTGCCATCGACCTGCTGCTTGCGGCCCGAGGCTATAACCGGAGCGACATCGCCAAGGTGAAAGGCGGCAATTTCGCCCGGGTCGCCGCTGCCTGCTGGCCTTCGGAGAACGCATGCTTGAACACGGCCCCGCTTTCATGACAGATTGGCGAGGCTTCGATCGGGTACACTGCCCCGTCGACGATGAGGAAAGATGATCCAGTCGGCACTTAACCCCAATTTTGATAGCGCTGGTATCGATTTACCTGCAGCCGACCGTGCACTTGTCGGTGAATCCTATGATGTGTTGCGCGCGCAGTTGCGCGATCGCGAACTTGCCATGGCGGCGGGTGGCAGCGAAGGCTTGGTCGGCGTGCGCAGCCCGGTGCGCGACGGCCAGGGGCATTGGGATTACATCAAGGTCTCCGAACATCTGATCCTGTCGCTGGTCGATGCGGTCTATGATCGCGACACCTGGATCGCTGTGCCGGGCGACCGGCTGTTCAAGATCCGCATTCTCATTTCGGGCACGTTGCTGAAGCGCGACGGGTCGACGCTAATTGAGGGTGCCGGGGCATATCTGGCCGCTTATCCGGGCGCGGCGGGCGACGGCTATACCGCGGTCGGCGGGCAGCGATTGCGGCTCGTGGTGCTGCACTGCGACCACGCGCTGCTAACCGATGAACTCGGGCTGGGCGTCGCGTCGATCCCCGATCCACTGTCACGGCTGTTCGGTGACGGGCCGGACAATCCCGTCGGTGCAAACGTCCGGCTCGGCGCGGAGGTATTGCGCGCCGCTAACGATATCGTCCGCACGCCGCCGCACTATCCTCGCGCGTTGCGGCGCGCCTATATCGCGGCGCGCAGCCATGAAATCGTGCTCGCCGTGCTAAAGCAACTGAGTGTTCCCGATTTCGTCATTCCCGACGGCATAAAGCTGACGATGCGCGACATCAGCCGCATTTATGAAGCGCGTGACATTCTTTCCGACGCGTTCGTTACGCCGCCCTCGATCGAGCGGTTGGCGCGGCAGGTGGGCCTTAACCAGACCAAACTAAAGTCGGCTTTCAAGCTGGTGTTTGGCATGACGGCCTATGAATTTGTCCGACAGTGCCGCATGGAAACGGCGGCCGAAATGCTGCTGACCAGCGACCGCAGCATCGCCGAGATCGCCTATGGCGTCGGCTTCGAATATCCCGCGAACTTCACCCACGCCTATCAGCGTTTCTACGGTCAGCTACCCAGCGACGCCCGTCTGCGCCGTTGATCGTCCAGCGCTGTTGTGCGGCACGGCGGCAGGACAATTCCGCCCGCCCGCTGCAAGCAGTGGCGGTTGCCGCCCGCCCTGCAACGCATAAACTGATCCGCTCATTGGGAGGCCGATTTGTTCAGGGCATTGCTTGCGCTGCTTCTTGTAATCATCGCGGTACCGTCGATCGCGGCACGGCCGGCGCGTTCATGCGCCGACCTTCCCGTCGCCCGCAATGTCGCCTCGCTCGGCTGGGACAGGGCAGGGCTGCAACGCGCCCGTGACGCAGCCCGCAAAGGGGGCGCCGCTGCCTTCATGGTGGTGACCGCGGGCAAGGTGGTCATCGCCGATGGCGCGCTTTCAAAGCCGATGCTGCTCGCCTCGGTGCGCAAGAGCATCATGAGCGCGATGATCGGTCAGGCGATCGCCGAGGGGGCGATGGCGCGAACCGATCCGATCTCCAAATTCGGGATCAACGAGGATAGCCCGCTTACCGATACCGAGCGATCCGCAACAGTGCGCGATCTGCTGATGGCGCGCTCGGGCGTTTATCTGCCGACGGCAGCCGAGACAGAGTCGATGCGCGCGAACCGGCCTGTCCGGGGGAGCCATGCGCCGGGCAGCTTCTGGTATTACAACAACTGGGATTTCAACGTCCTGGGCAATCTGTACGAGCGCGCAACCGCGAAGGGCGATTTCATTGCGTTTCAGCGCCGGATCGCCGAGCCGATCTGCATGCAGGACTTCGATCCGTACGAAAATACTTGGTATGCCTATAACCAGAGCGCGCCGCGCTTTCCGGCATATCACATGGCATTGTCACCGCGTGACCTGATGCGTTTCGGCATGCTCTATCTGCAGAAGGGGAGGTGGGCCGGCAAGCAGATCGTGCCCGAGGCGTGGGTTGCCGAAAGTACGCAGTTGCTGTCGACGACGAACCGCAGCGCACCCGTACAGGGCGGGTATGGCTATCTGTGGTGGATCACGACGCCCGATCCGAGCGGCGCCACGCCCGCGATTCCGCCGGGCAGCTTTACGGCATCGGGCAGCGGCGGGCAGGAGATGACGGTGATCCCCGCGCTCGACACGGTGATCCTCGTCCGGGCCGATACGACGCCCGACCAAAAAGGCGCGTCGGTCTTCAAGAACGCAACCGAGTGGCAGAAATTGCTCCAACTGACCCTTTCGGCTCGGCTACCGGTGAAGGATGTGAAACGATGAGAATTGGTTCGCATGCCACAATCGCGTTGGCGTTGATCATTGCGCCGGGTGCCCCCGCTGGGGCGCAGCGCCCGTCGGAGCGATCGCCCGGCATGCCGGTGGTCGATGACAGCGCGTGGTGGACCGGCACCTACAAACCCCGCGACGCCGAATGGCAGGATGTGGAGCGGCGATCCTATTATGTGCCGATGCGCGATGGCGTGCGTATCGCGGTGGACATTTATTTGCCCAAGCGGCTTGATCCTGCGCGGCGGCTGCCGACCATCCTTGAGCAGACGCGCTATTATCGCTCCACCGAAAAGGACGGCGCGTGTTCCCGCAGCAGTCGCGCGGAATGGTTCGCACAGCGTGGCTATGCCTATGCCATCGTCGATGTGCGCGGCACCGGGGCATCGTTCGGCACGCGCCGCACTGAATTTGGCGCCGAAGAAGTGAAGGATGGTGGCGACATCGCCAGTTGGATCGTCGCGCAGCCCTGGTCCGACGGGAAGATCGGCGCGACTGGTGTTTCCTATGTCGGCACCACGGCCGAATTGCTGCTCGTCAACCACCATCCTGCGGTGAAGGCAGTCGCGCCGCAATTTGCCGGCACCGATTTTTACGCGGAGATCAACGTCCCCGGAGGGGTGCGCAACGAGCGGTTCATCAACGCATGGGGCCTTGGCAATCGCTTTCTGGATGCGGGCCGTATCCCCGATGCAGCCGGCGGGGGCATCCCCTGCGCGGTGGATGGTGCCGATGGCGAAGCCATGCGGACCCGCGCGATCGCCGAGCATGCCGCCAACATCAATTCAGCCGATGCGCAAAAGACGCTGACCTATCGTGATGACCCCGGCCCCGGCGGGATCGTGATCGGCAATCGCAGCACTTATACGCAGCGCGCGACAATCGATCGCGGCAATGTGCCGATGTTTGTGATCGAATCCTGGTACGATATTGGCTATGGTCAGGGCGGCATCAACCGGCTGCTCAATACGACCAACCCCAATCAGCGCTTGCTGATCGGCTCGTGGAACCATGGCGGCAATTATTACTACGCCCCCGGCGTGTTCCAGCGCACTCGCCCCGCCTTCTGGATCGACGAGGAGTTGCTCCGCTATTTCGATGCTAAGCTGAAGGGGATCGACACGGGATTCGATCGCGATGCGCGCGTGCGCTATTTCACCTCGGGCATCAACAAATGGCAGGCGGCACGAAGCTGGCCCCCGATCGGCCTGAAAACCACACGTTGGTGCTTCGCAGCTGGCGGGGTGCTGGAGCGGACCTGCCGCGGTGATGCGGCGCAGGACAGTTATGTCGTCCGCACCGATCCGGTAACAGGCGATACGACGCGCTGGGATACAGCACTCAGGGGGCCAGTCGTCTATCCCGATCGTCGCGATCAGGCGGCCAAGCTGCTGACTTATACGACCAGGCCGCTCACTGAGGCCACCGAAGTGACGGGTCAGCCCGTCGTCCATTTGTCGATGATATCGAGCGCGGCCGACGGCAATGTCATTGCCTATCTGGAGGAGGTGCGGCCCGACGGCGCCGTGCTCTATGTGACCGAAGGCCAGTTGCGCCTGTCGCATTCGAAGCCGGGCAAGACACCGTACCGCACGCTGACGCCCGGGCATTCGCATCTACGCGCAGATTCGCTTGGCGACATCAGTGGCAAGCGGCTCGAATTCGCCTTCGGCATGCTGCCGATGAGCCATGTCTTCGCCAAGGGGTCGTCGATCCGCGTATCGCTTGCCGGAGCCGATGGCACGCGCTTTGGGGCGACGGCAGCTGGCGCGACGTGGCAGGTGTTTCGGGGCGGGGCGACGCTCTCCCGCGTGGATCTGCCCGCCAAGCCGTCAAAGTAAGCGATACGATCGTGCGCATCTTCATCGCCACAATGGGCACGGAAACCAACAGCTTCTCGCCAATCCCAACGGGCATGAACGCCTTTGCCGAGTTCGAATACTGGGATGGCGACGGCAGCCGCCGCCCCCCGGTCTGGGGCAATATTCCCTTGGTCGAATGGCGGCGGCTGGCCGAGGCTGACGGGCACGAGATCGTCGAAAGCCTGTGCGCCTTCGCGATGCCGGCCGGGCCAGTCACGCGGGTGGCGCATGAGAAGATACGAGATCGCATCCTGGCCGATCTGCGCGATGCAGGCGCCGATCTGGTCCTGCTCAATCTGCACGGTGCGATGATCGCCGAGGGGGAAGATGATTGCGAGGGCGACCTGCTGTCGCGCGCCCGCGCGATCGTCGGCGATGCAGTGCCGATCCTCGCCGAGCTCGATCTCCACGGGCACCTTTCGGCACGGATGGTGGCAAGCACCGACATGCTCATTTCGTACAAGGAATATCCCCACACTGATATCGCTGACCGTGCGGTCGATCTCTATCATCTGGCGATCCGCGTGCAGCGCGGCGAAATCGCCCCGCGCGCGGGCGTGGCCGATACGAAAATGCTGCTCAAGATGCGTCCCACGCTCCAGCCGATGCGCGGCTATGTCGATCGCCTTTATGCGATGGAGCGCGATGGTGCGGTGTTGTCTGCCTCGCTGCTTCACGGCTTTCCGTTTGGCGATGTCGCCGATCTGGGCGCGCGGGCGCTTGTCTATCTCGACGGTGACGGGGAGGGGGCGCAGCGCTGTGCCGATGCGCTGGCACGCGAATTGTGGGACATGCGCGACGCGATCAGCACCCGCTATCTCGATATCGACGCCGCGCTCGATGCGGCGCTTGGGCAGGCGGGGCCGGTGGTCGTTGCCGACGGCGCGGACAATTCGGGCTCCGGCGCACCGTCTGACAGCACCTTCATCCTCGAGCGTATGATCGCGCGCGAATTGCCGAGCGCGGCGCTCGCAGGACTCTGGGACCCGATTGCCGTAAGCTTCGCGCGCGATGCGGGGGTGGGCGCGACCATCCCGATCCGGCTGGGCGGGAAATCCGGGCCGATGTCGGGCACGCCGCTCGACGTGATGGCCACCGTGATGGGTGAATCGGCCAATCACCGCCAGACCGGGCTGAGTGGGGGCATGCAGGATCTTGGTCCCAGCGTCTGGCTGCGGATCGGATCGATCGACGTGATCGTCATCACACTGCGGCAGCAGGTTCTTTCGCCCGACATCTTTACCGGGCTTGGCTGTTCGGTTGATGACAAGCAGGTGATCGTCGTGAAATCCGCGCAGCATTTCAATGCTGGCTTCGGCGCGATCGCACGGGGGACAGTCTATGCAGCGGCGCCAGGCGTCGCGCCGCCGGATCTTCGGCTGCTGCGGTTGACGAAATGCGGCCCCCTTTGGCCGCGTGTCGACAATCCCTTCGCCTGATTGTTACCGGCACCCTGCGTCAATAGTCATTTTTTGGCGGTGCGCTGAGGCAACAGCGCAATATAATTGCAACTTCCGCGTCGTGCCGCACAAGTCGCAAATCGTCGCAAATAATGCGCTTCGTTCGTCTTGGGGCATTCTCAGTGTCGATTTGGCGACCAATCCCTGTCGCGTCAGCAGATTCTGGGGGAATGACGATGAACCATGCACTTTTCAATCGATCGGCCAAAAGCGTTTTTTTGGCGACCGTGGGCGTTGTGGCTTTGGCATGGGGTGAGACGCCAGCATGGTCGCAATCTGCCCCCGAAGAACCAAACAAGCAGGAGGAAACCATTGATCGTCCCGCCGACGACATCGTCGTCACGGGGTCGCGGATTGCGCGTCGTGATTATGAATCGGCCAGTCCCATTGTGACGATCACGCAGGAACAATTTAATCGCCAAGCCGGCCTGACGCCGGACGCATATCTGCAGTCGCTGCCACAAGTCGGTTCGGCGTTCGGTCAGGGTTCAAACAATTCGGGCAATAACGGCATTGCCGCGCTCAATCTTCATTATCTCGGTGCAAACCGCACGCTCGTGCTGCTCGACGGTCGCCGCGCTGTGCCGAGCGACGGTGGCAACTCCGTTGATATCAGCCTGATTCCACAAACACTCATCCGGTCCGTCGAAATCATCTCGGGCGGTGCATCGGCGGTCTATGGGTCTGATGCGATTGCAGGCGTTGTCAACTTCAAGCTCGATGACAAGTTTGAAGGCCTGAAGTTATCGGGCACAGCTGGCGTTTCGACGCGCGGCGATGCGGGGCAATATGGGATTGACGCCGTTTATGGTTGGCGAAGCAAGAGCGGAAATGGCGGCTTCGTAGCCTATGGCGGTTACAGTGATCGTAATTTCGCGTTAGCAACCAGCCGACCAAACACTGCGCGCGAATCAGTCGTAACATTCAATACCGCCGGCGTCCCGACGATTTCCCCGTTCATCAATAACAACCTCCCCGATGGCGCGATTTCGCCAGCGGCAGCCAATCTGCCAAGCCAGGCCGCAGTCGATACTTACTTTGCACGATTTGGGATCGCGCCCGGCACGGTGCCGCGTAATTCGCCACTCGGTTTCAATACCGACGGCACGTTGTTTTCGAATAATCCGACGACCAACTATCGTTCTGCCGGTGTTGGCGGCAATCCATATGTCCTCAATAACTTCGAACAGAACTATCTGCAGCTGCCAGCCCAGCGTTACATTGCCGGATTCTTGGCCGATTGGGAGGTGCTGCCGGATGTAACTCTATATTCGCGCTTCAGTTTCATGCGGGCAGAAGTTCGGCGGCAAATCAACCCAGTCAACCTTCCCGCAACGACGCTGCCGGTAGCGGTGGTCAACTCGCTGTTTCCGGGCCTTTCCGGAATCCTGGCGTCACGACCTTCACCCAACGCCTCGGTATCGATCGTTCGTAATCTCGCTGAGCTTGGCCCCCGCAGCGCAGATTACAAGGGTGATCAGTTCGAAGGGTTGATCGGTTTGCGCGGCTCTTTTGCTCCGAGTTGGAGCTATGACATTTACTACAGCCATGGCCGGCTTGATCGAACCGAGGTGGCAGGCGGCGCGTTTCTCACGTCGCGCCTTACTGCGTTAACGACCGCGGCCGATGGCGGCAGGGCGTTGTGCGGTGGTTTCAGCATCTTCGGCCTAGGGAGCATATCCCAGCGCTGCATCGATTTTATTGCCTATAATCCAACTACACAGACCATTTCCGACCAGGAAGTGGTTGAGGGGAACGTTACGGGCTCACTCTTCAAATTACCCGGAGGGGACGCAAAAATTGCTGTGGGCGCACTTTATCGCCGCAATGGCTTTAGCATTGTTGGCGATCCGCAGGTAAATGCCGGTAACGTTGTAGGCGGTTTAAGAACAAACTCGAGCATCACCTCTAATTTTAATGTCAAGGAAGTTTTTGGCGAGTTGTATCTGCCGTTGCTCGGTGACAGACCGTTTGCCGAAGTTCTCGACGTGACGTTGGGCTATCGTTATTCGGATTATTCTGCATCGGCGAACACCAATACCTATAAAGCCGAGTTGATCTACGCCCCGATTAATCAAGTTCGCTTCCGCGGTTCTTACCAGCGCGCGGTACGCGCACCAAGCCCAACCGAGTTGTTCCTTCCCTCTACACCATCGAACGAAAGCATCGTCCAGGATCCTTGCTCGTTCAATTCTGCATTCCGTACTGGAAATGTCGCCGGCGTGACGCCCTCCAGCGTCCGTACCTTGTGTCTGGCGCAGGGCATTCCATCGACAATCATCGATACTTTTGTCGGGCCGACCGCAGCCACTGGAACCCGGACAGGCAGTCTGAACTTGCAGCCTGAAGAAGCAGACACTTACACGGTCGGCGCCGTCATCCGACCAGAATTCGGCGGTTCGCTGTTCCGCAATCTCACGCTTTCCGTCGATTACTGGAAGATCGACATCAGCGGCGCCATTGCGCAGCTGGGCCTGAATGATTCGGTCACGCGTTGCTTCAATCTGCTCGGCCTGAACCCGAACTACAGCCCCACCAACCAATTCTGCGGCAATTTCGGGCGCAATGCTAATGGTGGCATCACCAACGCGATTGTCACATTCACCAATATCGGTGCTGTCCGCATATCTGGCGTCGACGGGCAGATCGATTGGGGCATTCCGCTGGGTTCTTTCGCAGGTGCGGAAAACAGCCGGCTTGATCTGAACTTTGGGGTATCGCGTCTGGTCACCGTCGATCAGCAATCGCTGGCGGGGGCACCCTTTTCCAATCTGCGCGGCTCGATCGGTTCCGTCGGATCGTCGGCGTTTCCGACTTGGAAGAGCACCCTCGGTGCCCAGCTGACACTAGGAAAGTTTGATATCGGTACCCGGTGGCGGCATATCAGTGCGATGATTACCCAGGCCAAGGCGCTTTCGCCGACCATCAACAGCCTTGGCACTCCCGCAATCGATTATGTCGACCTGAACTTGGGCTTTCGCGTGGATAAAAGCTTTGCACTGCGCTTCGGGGTCGAAAATCTTGGCGATGTGCAGCCACCGATTTACTCGACGCCAAGCGGGACAAACACCGATCCAACGACCTTTGATGTCATCGGGCGCCGGGTGTTCATGCGCGTGGAGACGCGGTTTTGATGCGGAGATGAGCGGTACGGCTCGCGGCTGGAGGGTGACGACCCGGAGCAAGCGACTGCCCGGATTGTTTGCACTTGCCGCCTTCGGTGCTGCAACGTCAGCGTCAGCATCGACTTGCCGTCCGCTTCCGGTCGATCATCGCGCGGACCCGGCAAGACTGTCGGTCGCCACGGCCTTTGCCAATGATGCTGTGGCGCAGGGGGCGGACGCGGTTGTCGTCCTGTTGGGCGGTCGCCTTGTCGTTTCGCAGGGCGCAGTGGCTGAACCGATGCTGACCGCATCGATCCGCAAGCCGATCCTGGGAGCGCTGTTCGGCATCGCTGTCACTGAAGAGGCGCTATCGGTCACCCATCCAATCGGTCGGTTCGGCATCGGTGAGGAATTGACCGAAGCCGAGCGCGGGGCGACGGTGGGCGACCTGCTCGCCCTGAGATCGGGCATTTATGTTCCCGCCGCCGACGAATCCGATGCGACGCGGGCTAAGCGACCGGCACGGGGATCGCATGCCCCGGGCAGCTTTTTTTATTATAATAACTGGGACGCAAACGTGCTCGCCGAAATATATCGGCGCGCCACCCGACGCGATTTTTTCAATGCTTTTGCCGATCGTATCGCGCGGCCGCTGTGCATGCAGGATTTCGATCAGTACCGCGACGGTTTGTATACTTTCGATCCGACTGCACCGCGTTATCCTTCCTATGGTTTCAAGCTGTCGGCGCGCGATCTCGCGCGGTTCGGGCAACTCTATCTCGATCGCGGACGCTGGCAGGGGCGGCAGATCGTCCCGGCCGATTGGATTGCGGCCAGCACGACGCAGCGAAGCAGTGCGGGTTGGGGTGGGCCGATGGACAGCTTCGGCTATCTCTGGTGGATGCCGCCGACACCTTATCCTGCAACCATGCCGCCCGCGCTGAAGGGCAGCTTCACCGCCAATGGCGCCGGGGGCAATAAGCTGACCGTAATCCCGGCATTGGGCGCCGTGCTTGTTGTGCGGAGCCGGACGCCGCCGGGTCCGAAACCGGGCAAAGCCTTCATCAGCAACGAAGCGTGGAGCCGCCTGCTGATCGACTTCGCGACCGCAATGTCACCACCGCCAGTCGCGCGCTGAGGCGCGGCAGCCGCCGTCCTTCCACCCGCGCCAGCCACGCCCGCGTACCACCTGCCCGGCGCGTACCGGCGTGACGTTGCCGTGATCGAACGCCACCCGTCCGTTGACGATGACATAGCTCATGCCCGTCGCCAGTTGCTGTGGTTGTTCGAAGGTCGCGTGGTCGCTGATCTTTGCCGGATCGAAGATCGCGATATCGGCGAACTGACCGACTTTCAGTTGCCCGCGGTCGTGCAGGCCGAGCCGCTGCGCCGGCAGCATCGTCAGCCGGTGCACCGCTTGTTCCAATGGGATAACGCGCTCGTCCCGGACATACCGCCCGAGCAGCCCCGCGAAATTGCCATAGGTGCGCGGGTGAGTGCTCGATTGCAGAAACGCGCCCTCGGGTGCCTGCGCCGGCCCGTCCGACCCGAAGGTGACCCAGGGAATGGCGACAGCCTTGCGGACATTGGCCTGCGACATCACGAAATAGACGACGCTGACCCTGCTGTGATCGGCAATCACCAGGTCCATTGCCAGTTCCTCCGGCGACGTCCCGCGTTCGCGGGCGACGTCGGCCAGGCGGCGCCCGATCAGCGGCTTGAGCGCATCGGTCTTGAAGCCCGTGATGAGCACACCCTCGGCCCCCGCCTGACGCAACCGGCTTTCGAAGGCGGGCGGATCGCCGCGCATGTCGGTAAGCGCACTGGCGCGGGTCTCGGGTGCCTTCAGCCGCGCAATCCAGTCGTCGATGCTGCCTTCCTGCACCCAGGCGGGCATGCTCGCATCCAGCCCGGTCGAGCTGGCTTCATAGATATAGGTGTTGGCGCTGACCCGCACGCCGCGTGCACGCGCCGCGTTGATCCGGGCGATGACATCGTCGAATTTCGGCCAATTGGCCTTGCCGACGACTTTCAGGTGAAAGATCTCGGCTGATGCGCCGGTTGTCTCGGCCAGGGCTATCATGTCATCGACCGCCTCGACGATATGATCGCCTTCGGAGCGGATATGGCTCCAATAGCCGCCGCCGCACCGGCCCGCTTCGGTGGCGAGCGCGGTCAGCTCGGCGCTGTCGGCGAACGTGTCGGGCGTGTAGATCAGCGCTGAGGAAAGCCCGGTCGCACCGTCTTCCATCGCCTGCGTGACGAGCAGCCGCATACGCTTGAGCTGCACCGGTGTCGGGCGAACATTATCGCGACCCAGGACATTTTCCCGGATCGCGCCCGCGCCGACCGACGAGGCGACATTGACCGACACGCCGCGCCGCTCCAGCGTCCGCAGAAAGCCGTCGAGCGTCGTCCACGTCACCTTGAACGGTATATCGCCCTGATCGCTGGCGATCCGCGCGCGCATCGCCGGACTGAGCGGCCCCATCGAGGTGCCTTCGCCCATCACCTCCAGCGTGACACCCTGGGCGAGATCGGAGAGCGCGCGGCCATCGACAAGCAGCGCCTCGTCTGCTTGGCTCAGCATGTTGATGAATCCCGGCGTCACGGCTTGCCCACGTGCGTCGATCACGCGTGTGGCAACGCCGGCAGCGTGCGCGCCGACATAGGCGATCCGCTTCCCGGTGATCCCGACATCGCCGCGATAGGGCGCACCGCCGCTGCCGTCGACGATCAGGCCGCCCTGGATCAGCACATCATATCGCGCAGCCGGCGCGCTCGCGGTGGAAAAGGCGGCGCCGACCAGCAGCGCGGCGAGGCAACGCTTCACGGCAGGTCGCGAACCGGCAGCGCGAGGCGGCTGCCGTTCCGGCCGAGCTGTACGGCGATCGTCGCGACACGGCTGTCGGCGACCGTTTCGGTCGCGACGTCGCCGCCCGAGTTGCGATTGCGCTGCCACAGAAAACTGACGCCCGGCGATGTGACGACCAGCCTCAGCCGGTGGCCGGGAGCGACCCGCCAGCTGATCCAGCCAAGGTGCAAGGTCGCCGTCTCCACCTTGCCGGGCGTCAGCAGCTTGGGGCTTTCGAGCCCGTCGCGATAGCGCAGCCGCAGTGCGTCCCAGCTCAGCAGCGTCGCCGTGCCGTCGCCCGCAACGTCGTAGAGCACCGCCGTCAGATCGGTATCGCGCACGTCATAGCGCGCTTTCAGAACCAGCGTCGGCAACCCGACAATCTCTGCACCGCGCGCAAAGGTGGTGGTTTCGTAGATCAGGCCATTGCCATCCATTCCCGCAACGAATTCATCCTTTACCAAATGGTTGGCACCCATCTCTTCGCCGAAAAAGGGGTGCCATGCGATCGCGGGAGCGCGCGGGTCATAGCGAAAGGAATCGATGTCCTGCACTGCCCTCGTCGTGAGCTCGCCGGCTCGGGTAATCGCTCCGCCATCGCTATCGGGTGATGCCAGCCAATAGTGACGTGCCGGCACCGGTGCGAGAGACGCAGCGCCAGCCCAACGATGATCGCCGATCACATAATGCGTCACCGTGCCTTGCAATTGCGGCGGCATCGGCGCGCCGTTCAGGACATGATCGTACCATGCGAGATGAAGCGCCAGCATATCGAGCTTTGCCTCGTCGCCGAATTCCAGCCCCCCCAGCGCACGCTGAGGAGTGGTGACGCCGGCGTGACTCCAGGGACCAAGCAGCAACCTGCTCCGTGCGGCCATCGCCGGATTGGCGGCAACGAACGCACCCCAATGCTCCAGCGTGCCGGCTTGTGCACCGTCATACGCCCCGGTGATGCTCAGCACCGGGATCTTTAACCTCGCGAGCTGTTGCGGGGTCGGGTTGATCGTCTTCCAATAGGCGTCGAGTACTGGATGCTCGGCTGCTTCAGGCCATAATTCCCTGGCGAATCCTGCCGCCTTCCACAAATCGCCAAACGCAATCTCGCCGCGCCCCAGCTCCGCGAACAGGCCGCGCCAATAAGGCAGGTCCTCGTTGAAACTCGTGTTGCGTTGCTTGCCCATCACCAGCGCAGACCAGCGCGTGCGATAGGGATTACCGATCCCGTGATAGCTGGGCGAATCGACGCCGTAATAGGACGGGGCGGCGGGAACGATCGTCTTCAGTGCAGGCGGCATCCGGGCCGCGACCTGCCATTGGACGAGCCCGGTATAGGAAGCACCGCGCATGACGACCCGGCCATCAGCAAAAGGTTGCTGCGCGAGCCACTCGACCGCGTCATATCCGTCATCGCCGTCACTGACATAGGGTTTGAATGTCCCCTGCGAGTCACCTCGCCCGCGCACTTCGACGATTGCACCGACATAGCCGTGCTGCGCGAAATAGGCGGCGACGGGGTGGTATCGGTCCGCGCCGTAAGGCGTCATGATCAAGACGACGGGCAGTTTGGCCGTCTGCTTGGCGGGACGAATGATGGTCGCGTTCAGCGTCACCCCGTCGCGCATCGGCACCGCGACATTGAAGGCGACCTGATAGGGGCGCGACAGGACCGGCGGGGCTGTTTGCCCTGATGTCGGCGCAGCTGCCGAGGCAGCAAGGATCGCGGTGGCCATCGCCAGGAACCAAATGAGCTTCATGCTACCAACCTCATGCCGTTGCGACGATGCTACTCCCCTTGGCAGCCGAAGCGATATTCCCGGCGGTCAAAAAGCTAATGATCGGACGCGCCGGGCGGGGTGGCAATGGACAGCACGGCCGGGCAATTCTAGCGCTGGGATATGGAACACGGCGTGCCACCCCTGCTCGTTGTCGTCCGCGAGGATGATGCGATCCGGCTGCTGACACCGCAGCTAGCCTATCAGGCGGTCGAACGCGCGCTGGTGGCGCTCGCAGATGGTTCCGGCTTGCTCAATCCTGTTGTCATCGGCGCTGGCCTGACGCCGGGGCAAAGCTTTTCGATCAAGTCGGGCGCGGCCGGGGGCGAGCGACTGGTCGGCCTGAAGGTCGGCTCCTACTGGCCGGGGGCCGAGTTGCACGGCCTGGCGCGGCACGGCTCCTCGATCTTTCTGCTTGACGCCGAGACCGGTCGGCTGCGTGCGATCGTCGAGGCAAGCCGCCTCAACGGGCCGCGCACCGCTGCGGCCGACGCGGTTGCAGTGTCGCTGCTCGCGCGCGCCGACAGCCGCACGCTGGCGGTGATCGGCGCCGGGCATCAGGCCGAGCATGAGGTCCGCGCGCTCTGCGCCGTCCGCCCGATCGAGCAGGTGCTGATCGCCAGCCGATCGACCGAACGGGCGCAGGCATTGGCGGCTGCGTTGCAGGATTGCGCCTCAACAGTCACGGCAGTGGATGCGCAAACCGCCTGCCGTGCCGCCGACATCATCGTCACGGTGACGACGGCAACCGCGCCGGTGATCGAGGCCGGATGGGTGCGCCCCGGCACGCACATCGCGAGTATGGGATCGGATCAGCGCGGCAAGCAGGAGCTGCCGGTGGCGCTGGTCGAGCGTGGGGCGTTGTTCTGCGATCTGCCCGCGCAATCGCTGGCGATCGGCGAGTTTCAGCACGTCGCCGCACAGGTGGAAGCAGGCGCCCTTCTATTGACCGCGATCGGCGATGTCGTCCGGGGGGCAGCGCCTGGCAGAATCAGTGATGACGCGATCACGATCTTCGACAGCTCCGGCACGGCGCTGCAGGATCTGTACGTCGCCCAGGCGATCCTCGACGCGCAATGATCGATTTCGCCGCCATCCGCGCCGCCGCTGTCCGGATCGAACCGTACGTCGTTCGAACCCCGATTGTCAGGCTTTCGCCGGGCGGACTGCGATTGAAGGCGGAGAATCTGCAGCATACCGGCGCGTTCAAGCTGCGCGGCGCGTTCAACGCGATCTTGTCGCTGAGCGCGGAACAGCGCGAGCGGGGCGTGGTTGCGCATAGCAGCGGCAATCACGCCCAGGCGGTGGCCTATGCCGCGCATGTGCTCGGCGTACAGGCGACCATCGTGATGCCCGACAATGCGCCTGCCCTGAAGCTGGCCAACACCCGGCAATGGGACCCGGAGCTGGTCATCGTCGGGTCGGCCTTCACCGAACGGGCGAGCGTCGCTACGCAAATCGCGCACGAACGCGGTCTCGCGCCGATCGAACCCTATGACGACACGGCGATCGTTGCGGGGGCAGGCACCGTCGGGCTCGAAATCTCAGAGGACTGCGTGGATATCGACGCGGTGTTCGTCCAGGCGTCGGGCGGCGGGCTGGCGGCCGGGGTCGCAACCGCGATCAAGTCGCTGCGGCCTGAGGTGATCGTCGTCGCGGTCGAACCGGCGCTGTGCGGCCATGTCACCGCCAGCCTCGCCGGCGGCGATCGGGTCGCGATTCCCGAAGCGCAATCGGGGCTGACGATCGCCGACGGCATGCGCGCCAATCAGCTCGGCGTGGCAAACTGGCCCCCGATCAAGGCTTATGTCGACCGCGTGGCGATGGTGGATGACGACGCGATGCGCGCCGGCATCGCCCGGCTGGCGCGCGAGGCGCGGTTGGTCGCCGAGCCCTCCGGCGCGACCGCGATGATGGCGGCGCTGGCAAGCGACATCGATCCGGCGCGTACCGTGGCGATCGTCAGCGGTGGAAACCTCGACCCCGCGACCCTCGCCGCGATTCTAGTGGATTGAGCCTCAACGCGCGGAAACGGGCATTGAGGCATGCGCCCCACTCGGCCCGAGCGGTAGATCGAGGCTCGCCCAGGCGAACAGCAGCGTCATCCCGCCCAGAAAGATCGCGGCGGCATAAGGCAGCATCAGTCCCAGGAAGCGCCCAAAGCCCAGCTGCGGCGCATAGCGCTGCGCAAAGACGAAAACGATCGGGGTCATCGCGGTCGGCGTCAGCAGCTCGGATGCGCTCGCCCCCAGGCGATAGGCAGCGGCTGTCATTTCGGGCGAGATGCCGAGACCCATCATCATCGGCACGGCGGTAGGCGCCATGATGGCCCATTTCGCGCTGGTCGACGGCAGAATCAGGTTGAGCACCGCCGTCAGCGCGGAAAAGGCAAGGATCAGCGGCACGCCGGTCAGGTTGACATATTGCAGCCCCGCCGCGGCTTTCGCGGCACCGACTTCGGCCAGATGCGTCCAGCCGAGGAACGCGCCGAAATGCGCGGCGAAGAAGATCAGCAGCAGGAAGGGCGCGGTCTCGGCCAGCGCCTGTTGCATCAGCGCATAAACGTCACTGTCCCGCCGCAGCCGACCGTTGAGGAAACCGAACACTAACCCGCCGCCGAGCATCGCCAGAAAAACGATGGCGATGAAGGATCTGTAGAAGGGGCGCAGATCACCGTCGGGCAGCCGCAAGGGCGCGCCGGGGGCAAGCCCAAGCGCCGCGCCGATTGCCACGATCAGCAGGATGACGGCCAGGCTGAGACTTAGCCAACGATGCGCTTCGATTGCCTCGACATCGACGGCGGCAGGCATCGGAAAGCGTCGCTCGATGCGCTTTTCGAGATAGAAGTCTGTGACGAGGGTGACGATGACCGTGACCAGCACCGCAAAGCTCGCCAGCAGGAAATAGTTCGCTAGAATGTCGATGGTGAAACCGGGGATGGCGACGCGCGCCGCCGCTTCGGTAATGCCGTAGACCGCCGCGTCGGTCGGGGTGACGAGCAGGTTCGCGCCGTACCCGCCGCCCACCCCGGCAAAGGCTGCGCAAATGCCGGTCAGCGGATGCCGCCCGGCAGCGGCAAAGGCATAGCCGGCAAACGGGATGACGACGAAATAGGCGGCGTCGGTGCCGATATGGGCAAGGATGCCGATCACCACGATCGCCGGCGTAAGGGCGGCCACGGGCACGTTCTTCAGCGCCGCCCGCAGTGCCGCGCCGATCAGCCCGACTTTTTCCGCAAAGCCGGCACCGAGCATGATCAGCACGACCATGCCGAGCGGCTCGAAGGCGAAAAAGGTCCTGGGCATCTCGGCAAGCAGATGCCGGACATTTTCGGCATCGAGCATGCTGGTGACGGTCACGCGTTCGCCGGTGCCTAGGTTGATCGCCGACCATCCCGCCGCCGCGCCGATCATGCTGAGCAGGATGACCGCAAGGCACAGCAACGCCAGGATCGATATGGGATCAATGCCACGTGGTGCGGCGGGGCTTGGTGCAGGGTCGGTCGCGTCCATGCTGTTCTCCGCCGAACCCTGGCGGCCCGGCAAAGGTCGATCAGATAGCCAACAACGCATCGCCGCCATATGACGGCAGGCGCAATCCTGTTGCAACGCGGTGGCGCTTGCCCGTTCGGCCTATGGCTACGCGACGTTCGCGGCTAACAGACGGGTCAATTGACGATCAAGCGAGGCGACAATGACAAGCTACACCGATCAGCTGGCTCTGGTGATAGACGGCGAATGGATTGGCATCGGCGACCGCGCCACGCATGACGTGGTTGATCCGTCGACCGGCGGCGTGATCGGCGCGCTGCCGCTGGCGACGGCGGACGATCTCGACCGCGCGCTTGATGCCGCAGCGCGGGGCTATCGGCTGTGGCGGGCCAAATCGGCGGACGAACGCGGCGCGGTGCTGGCAGGCACGGCCCGGCTGCTGCGTGAGCGGGCGGACCTTATCGCAACGATCGCGACCATCGAGCAGGGCAAGCCGCTCGCCGAGGCCAAGGGCGAAGTCGGCTATACCGCTGCGCTCGTCGAATTCTACGCCGGCGAAGCGAAACGCAACTATGGTAGGGTGCTGTCGCGCGCGCCGGGCGCACGCTCGATCGTCGTTCGCGAGCCGGTCGGTCCGTCGGTTGCCTTCTGCCCGTGGAACTTCCCGATCCTCAACCCCGCGCGCAAGCTGGCCCCCGCGTTGGCGGCGGGCTGCTCGATGATCGTCAAGCCGCCCGAAGAGGCGCCGGGATCGGCGCTGGAGGTCGTGCGCTGCTTTCTCGACGCTGGTGTGCCGCCTGAGGTGATTTCGGTGGTGTTCGGGGTGCCCGACATGGTCTCACGCCACCTGATCGCCTCGACCGTCATCCGCAAGATCAGCTTCACTGGCTCGGTCCCGGTCGGCAAGCATCTGATGAAGCTGGCGGCAGACGGCATGAAGCGCACCACGATGGAGCTGGGCGGGCACAGCCCGGTGCTGGTGTTCGACGATTGCGATCTCGACAAGACCGTGGCGATGGTGAGCGCCTTCAAGTTCCGGAATGCCGGTCAAGTCTGCGTGTCGCCGACGCGCTTCTATGTGCAGGAAGGCATTTACGAGCGCTTCGTCGAGGCCTTTGCCGCGCGCGCCGATGCGGTGACGGTGGGCAGCGGCATGGATGCCGCCACCAACATGGGTCCGCTCGCCAATCCGCGCCGCCCCGATGCGATCGAAGCGCTGGTTGCCGATGCGCGCGCGGCGGGTGCCCGCGTGGCGGCGGGGGGTGAGCGGCGTGGCGGCGACGGCTTCTTCTTCCAGCCCACGGTACTGGCGGACGTGCCGATCGCGGCGCGCGCCATGAACGAGGAGCCGTTCGGCCCGCTCGCGCTGATCCGCCCATTCGCGACGCTCGACGAAGCGGTGGAGCAGGCCAATCGCCTGCCATTTGGCCTCGCCGCCTATTGCTTTACCGAGAACGGCCGCCGCGCCAATCTGCTCGGCGACGCGATCGAGGCAGGGATGATCGGCATCAACGGCATGGGCCTGAGCCATGTCGATGCGCCCTTCGGCGGGGTGAAGGAATCGGGGCACGGTTCGGAGGACGGGCCGGAGGGCATGCACGCCTTCATGGTCACCAAGGCGATTCACCAAAGCTGAGTACTGTTTGCCTGGGTCATTTGACCCGAGCGACCTGATATAGCATCAGGCTATACGTGCCTTTGGCGACGGATGGCGGCGATGAACCTTCGGCAGATCGAGATATTTCACGCCGTCTATCTCAACGGGTCGGTCAGCGCGGCGGCGCGCGCGCTTGGCATTTCGCAGCCGTCGGTGACCAAGACCTTGCGCCACGCAGAGGACAAGCTTGGTTTTCCGCTGTTCGATCGCCGCCACCGTCGCCTGATCCCGACCGAAGACGCCAAGGCAATGTTCGGCGAGGTCGCCGATATCCAGGCGCGGGTCGCGGCGCTCAAGCAGACCGGGCGCAATATCCGGCGCGGGCATGGCGGTACGCTGCGGGTGTCGGCGCTGCCGTCGTTGGGGCTGGGCCTGCTCCCGGCGGCGGTGGCGCGCTATCTGAAGGATCACCCAACGACCGCCTTCGACCTCGATACCGTGCATCATGGCGATCTGGCAGGTGCCTTGTTCGATCAATCGACCGATCTGGTGATCGCGTTCGAGCCGCCCGCCGGATTTCCGCTCGCCACGCGCTGGCTGGGCGAAGGCGAACTGGGGCTGCTGCGACAGGGCGCTGATGCGCGCGCAAGCGATGACCGGATCGCGCTCGGAGAGCTGGCGGGCGAGCAGATCGTGAGCGTCGTGCAGAGCGGGCCGATCGGCGACATGATCGCGCGCGAAATGGCACGGCTCGACATCGGTTTCGACGAATCGGTGTCGTCACGCACCTTTTACATCGCGGCGGCACTGGTGCGGGCGGGCGTGCGATCGGCGCTGATCGACAATTTCACTGCCGCAGCAATTGCCACACCGGGCCTCAGCTTCACCCCGATAAAGCCCGCTATGACATTTGACGTATTCGCGATCTGGCTGGAAAGCCGCCCGCCGACAATCCAGATGGACGGTTTTCTCGATATTGTCGCGGCACTGATCAATCAAACATAACCTATGGTTATATAATTCTGATCAATCAACGGCTGCTGATGTCGATGAACTGCGCATAGGATTGCGACACCAAATCTGATGCTCAACGACGGAAGCAGTGCCATGATCCCAGCACCCTTTTTGCTCTATCTCGGCCATTCGCAGGACCCCGCCGATATCAAGACATCGCGCGGGCTGGCGGTGTTCCGTCGCGCGGATTGCGTCGCCGAGTTTCGGCACGACGATTGCCCCCTGACGCTCGACCTGCCCCGCATGACGATCGACGAGGCGGCAGCAGCGGGCGCGAAGACTCTGGTGCTGGGCATCGCGGCGGCGGGCGGACGGCTGAACGAGGCGCTGATCGCAGATGCCGAGGCGGCGCTTGCGGCCGGCATGAATGTCGCCGCCGGGCTCCACCACCGTTTGCGCGATCAGCCGACGCTCGCCACCGCGGCAGCGGCGGCGGGTGTGTCACTGTTTGACGTCCGCGATCCGCCCGCCGATCTGCCCGTTGGCAACGGCAAGCGCCGCGCGGGCAAAAGGCTGCTGACCGTCGGCACCGATTGTTCCACCGGCAAAATGTTCACGACGCTCGCGCTGACGGCCGCGCTGCGGGCGCGCGGCATCGCCGCCGATTTCCGGGCGACCGGGCAAACCGGCATTCTGGTCGCGGGTGAGGGAATACCGGTCGATGCAGTCGTCGCGGACTTCATTGCGGGTGCCATTGAAGTGCTGTCACCCGCGCGCACCGATGGCGGGTGGGACCTGATCGAGGGGCAGGGGTCGCTGTTCCACCCTTCCTTCGCGGGGGTGTCGACCGGGCTTCTGCACGGCGCGCAGCCGGATGCGCTCGTACTGTGCCATGATCCGTCGCGCCCGCATCTGCGTGGCTTGCCCCATTATCCGCTGCCCGATGTCGGCCGGTGCATCGAGGAGAATCTGCGCGTCGCCACGCTCACCAATCCCGACGTGACGATGATCGGCATCGCGCTCAACACGTCGAAGATTGGCGAGGACGAGGCAAGGGCGCTATGCGAGAGGACCGGCACCGACCACGGCCTGCCCTGCACCGACCCGCACCGCTTCGGCGCCGAGGCGATCGTCGACCGGCTGCTGGCGGTATTTGAACGGGAGACGGTTGCATGAGCGTCGATGTCGAGAACAGGGCGCTTGACGCCGGCCGTGCCCGGGCGCTGATCGATGGATTGTGGGACGACGAGATCGTCGACGAACTCGTCCGCTATATCCGTATCCCCAATAAATCGCCGCTGTTCGATGCCGATTGGGCGGCGCATGGTTTCATGGACGAAGCCGTCGCGCAGTTCGCCGCCTGGGCCGAGGCAAAGATCGCGGCGTTCCCCGGGGCCACGCTCGACGTTGTCCGCCTGCCGGAGCGCACGCCCGTCATTCTGATCGACATACCGGGTGACGTCGATGATACTATCCTGCTTTACGGCCATCTCGACAAACAGCCGGAAATGACCGGCTGGGCTGAGGGACTCGGCCCCTGGACGCCGGTGCTGCGCGACGGGAAGCTTTATGGCCGCGGCGGGGCGGACGATGGCTATGCGATGTTCGCGTCGATCACCGCTCTGCTGGCGGTGGCTGATCAGCACCTGCCGCGCGCGCGCGCCGTCATCCTGATCGAAGCGTCGGAGGAAAGCGCCAGCTGCGACCTGCCTGCCTATTTCGCGCATCTGGCCGATCGGATCGGCACGCCGTCGCTGGTGATCTGCCTCGACTCGGGCTGCGCCACCTATGACCAATTGTGGCTAACCACGTCACTGCGCGGCGTCGCGACAGGCGCGCTCAGCGTCGAAGTGCTGGAAGAGGGGGTCCATTCGGGCGAGGCGTCGGGGATCGTGCCCAGCAGTTTTCGCATCCTTCGCCAGCTGCTGTCGCGGATCGAGGACGCTACCACCGGCGAGATTCTGGTCCCCGCGCTCAAGGCTGACATTCCCGCCGATCGTGTCGCGCAGGCGCAGGCCACAGCAAAGGCGCTGGGCACATCGGTATTCGCTGCATTTCCGACGGTCGCTGGTTTGCGCCCCGTCACCGACGATCTGGCGCAACAGCTGCTGAACCGCACCTGGCGGGCCACGCTTGCGGTAACCGGCGTAGAGGGGCTGCCCCCGATCGCATCGGGCGGCAACGTGTTGCGCCCGCTGACGGCGGTGAAGCTGTCGATGCGGCTGCCGCCGACGGTGGACGCCGACGCGGCGACGGCGGCGATGAAGGCGGCGCTGGAGGCCGACCCACCCTATGGCGCGCGGGTCACCTTCGCACCTTTGAGCGGCGCTGCTGGCTGGAATGCGCCGGCGATGGTGCCGTGGCTAACCCGATCGGTCGACCGCGCATCGCTCGCCGCCTTTGGTAAACCGGCGGCGATGATCGGCCAGGGCGGCAGCATCCCGTTCATGGGGATGCTCGGCGAAAGCTTTCCGCAGGCACAGTTCGTCATCGCCGGGGTGCTCGGTCCGCACTCCAACGCGCATGGCCCCAACGAATTCCTGCACATCGCGATGGGCAAGGGCGTGACATTGGCGGTGGCCTCGATCCTCGCCGATCACGCGGTGCGCGGCGAGGGCGATCGATGATGCGGCGGCTGACCATCGCGCATGAGGTCTTCGCCATGACCCGGCCGTTCCGCATTGCGCGCGGCAGCCGGTCCGAAGCGGAAGTGGTCACCGTCACGATCGAACAGGATGGCGTGGAGGGGCGCGGCGAATGCACACCCTATCCCCGCTATGGCGAGAGCATCGCCTCGACCATGGCGGCGATCGACGGGTGCCGTGCGATGATCGAACGCGGCGGTGACCGCCACGCGTTGCGCGATCTTCTTCCGGCAGGCGCCGCACGCAACGCAATCGACTGCGCGCTGTGGGATCTGGAGGCGCGGCTGGCGAAGACTACGGTTGCAAGCCTTGCCGGGCTGGAACCGATGGGACCCACAATAACCGGCATCACGATCGGTATCGACACGCCACAGGCAATGGCGGCGGAGGCGCTGGCGCTTGCCGACGTGCCGCTACTCAAGATCAAGGTTGATGGCGATGACCCGATGGCGCGGATCGACGCCGTCCGTGCCGTCGCACCAACGCCACGCATGATCGTCGATCCCAACGAAAGCTGGTCGGTCGAACAGTTGACCGCCCTGCAGGACGCTCTCGCTGCGGCCCGCGTGGACCTGCTCGAGCAGCCCATTCCGGCGGGATCGAGCGCGGCGCTGCACGGCCTTGCGCACAAGGTACCGATCTGCGCCGACGAAGCCGCTCACTGTGCCGCCGACATTCCCGGGCTGGTCGGTCGCTACGATTATGTGAACCTGAAGCTCGACAAGACCGGCGGACTGACCGAAGCGCTCGACATGGCGCGACTGGCGCGGGAAGCAGGCCTTGGCCTGATGGTCGGCTGCATGCTCAGCTCATCGCTCGCAATCGCGCCCGCCGCCCTGCTCGCCCAGGGGGCAGAGTTTACTGATCTGGATGGGCCGTATCTGTTCGAGAAGGATCGCGAGGGCGGTTTCCGGATCGAGCATGGGTACCTCAATCCAACCAGCCAGTTCTTCTGGGGATAGGAGCCAATAGGTACCTTAATGGCCCTGATGAGAGGCGAGGGTCACGTCACCCCTCGATCAGCCATTCCGTCGAACGACCAAACGCACATTTGCACTGACCGAATTTCGTACCGACTGACACATATCCTTACATATGCTGGGACGTTTTGAAAAATATAGTTAGTATTTGAATACGGTAGACGAGTCGCTTCCCAGCCATAATCCAATTCCAACGGGTGTGTCGGTTCGATTCCGACCGCCCGCACCACCCTTTATCAGCTTCACGTGCTACAATAATCGCCCAGCGCTGACGCCAGATGACCATAAACCGCGCGCACCGCTGCCTGGCTGCGGAGGTCCTCGTGCATCACCAGCCACAGGTCGAGCGCAACCGCGATCTGCGGTAGGATAGGCACAAGGTGCGGTTCGGCCCCGGCGATGCCGCGCTGGCACACGCCAATGCCGATGCCCGCCCGTACCGCGGCGAGTTGGGCGAGATCGCTGTCGCTGCGGAAGCGAAAGTACAGGCCTTCCGCATCAATGCCATGCGCCCGAAGGGTGTCGACAATGGCCTTCCCTTTATCCTCGCCAATCAGGGCGTGATCGGCGGTCAGGTCGGCGAGCGATGCGGGCGCGGCACGGCGCGCCAGATACCGCTGATGCGCATAAAGCCCCAAGGCAACACTGCCGATCCGCCGCGCGATCAGCGCCGCCTGTGTCGGACGCACCATGCGGATCGCGATATCGGCATCGCGTCGTAGCAGATCGTCGTTGCGGTTGCTCGATACCAGCTCGATGGCAAGCGCGGGGTGGTCCGCGAGCATCGGTGCGAGCAAAGCCGGCACGACTTCGGCGGCCATTACTTCGCTGCAGGTCACCCGCACCGTACCGGCGATCGCGTCCCCATCGGTCGACGCTGCACGCACGATTGCCTCTGCCATGGAGGCCATTGCTTCGGCATAGGGCATCAGCCGGTTGGCGGCGGCGGTGGGCAATAACCCGCCGGGGGAGCGGGTGAACAACACCGTGCCCAGCGACGCTTCAAGCGCTTCGATTTGCCGCCGCACGGTTGGTTGGGCGAGCCGCATGGTCCGCGCCGCCGCCGACAGGCTGCCACCCCGCATCACGGCGAGGAAGGTCGCGTAAGCATCCCAGACCGGTGCAGGGTTCATCAAAATAGTATGAGCTGATGAACGTATTTGAACAATAGTTATCAGCGTTGGGCTCGACCATATCAGCGGCAGGGCAATATTGCCCCGACCACGGAGCCTCAAGATGAACGCGATGTCGCTGGATGTATCAGCCGAAAAAACCTTCTCCATCGCCGCGCCCGGCGGCTTTGTCATCGGCTGGCCGGCCGTGATGCTTCGGCTCGAGGGGTTGGCCATGCTGATAGGCGCAAGCTGGGCCTTTGCGCAGACCGGCCAGGGCTGGGGGTTGTTCGCGGCACTGTTTCTCGTGCCCGATCTGTCGATGCTCGGCTATCTGATCGGGCGCCGGATCGGCGCGGCGATCTACAACGCCGGCCACAGCTATCTTGCGCCTGCTGCCTGTCTGGTCGTCGGGCTAAGCTATGAAATGCCGGTAGCGAGCGCCGTGGCGATGATCTGGGCCGCCCATATCGGCTTTGATCGGATGGTTGGATATGGACTGAAATATGCCCGCGGCTTCGGGTTTACCCATCTCGGGCTCAAGGGCCGCGCGGCAGCGTGATTGTCGCGTCGAGCCCGCCGCCTGGGCGGTTGGTGAGCGTGACCTCGCCACCCGCCTCGCGCACGATCGCCTGCGCCAGCGCGAGCCCGAGCCCTGCGCCGCCGGTGTCTCGGTTGCGTGATGTCTCAAGTCGGGTGAAGGCGTCGAATACATCCTTCAACTTGTCAGCGGGAATGCCCGGGCCCTGATCGGCAACGGTAATCGCCACCTGATCCTTGCCCGGCACCACGCGCACCTCTGCCGACACGCCGTATTTCACGGCATTCTCGATCAGGTTGCGGATCGCGCGGCGCATCAATGAGGGGCGCAAGGGCAGGGTGATCCGATCGGCCTCGACAAAGCTGACCGGGCTGCCGATCGCGATGAAATCCTCGACCACGGCGTCGACCAAGGCCGTCAGGTCGACCTCGGTGCGGGCTTCGCTCGGCCGGCCGAGCCGGGCAAGCGAGAGGATGTCGTCGAGCGTGCGGTTCATCTCGTCGATCGTGTCGGCCATCCGCGCACGGTCATCTTCATCCTCGACCGATTCGATGCGGACGCGCAGGGCCGCGAGCGGCGTGCGCAGATCATGCCCGATCGCGCCGAGCATCCGGTCCTTCTCATCGAGCATTGCCGTCACCCGCAGCCGCAGCGCGTTAAAGGCAGCGATCACCGATCGCACATCCTGCGGGCCCTGTTCGGCGAGCGGCGATTGGGGTTCGCCGGGCTTGAAGCGCCGGGTCGCGTTGGCGAGCGACTGGAGCGGCTGCGAAATCCGCCGCGCGCCCCACAACACCGGAATCAGCACCACCGCATAGAGGATCAGCGTTTGCGCGATCAGCTGCCACAGCAGCGGCCAGTCCGATCGCGGCCAGGGTGAACTCATGACCAGCCAGCCGCGCCCCGGCTGTTCCACGGCGATGACCATCTCCGCCCCGAACCGGGCATAGCGTTCTGCCCGCCGACGCCCGAAGCGCTCGATATGACGTTCGTCGAGTTTGAACGGGCGGACCTGCGTGGCAATCCGGCGGACCGGTATGCCGACATCGTTCAGGGCAAGGCGCAGCGCCGCTTCGATGCCGTGATGGGCATGGCGGCCGGGCGGAATCGGGTTCTCGGCCAACACGCGCACCCGCCCGCGACGCAAATCGTCAGGCTCAGTTGGACCCGGCGCCTGTTCATTCGCGTCGACGATCCGTGTCACCGCAGGGCCGACAATCTGCTGCAACAATATCTGCTGCCGCCCCTGATAGAGCATCGCAAAATTGATCGCCTGCGCCACGAACAGTGCAATCGCCACCAGCACGGCGAGCTGGCTCGAGAGGCTGCGGGGCCAGAACCGGCTCATGAGGATGGGGCCAAATTCACAGCCGCGTCACTTCGGCCGCCAGCGTATAGCCTCCACCCCAGACGGTCTTGATCAGTTCCGGGTTTTTCGGGTCGGCCTCGATCTTGCGGCGCAGGCGGCTCACCTGATTGTCGATTGCGCGGTCGAAGGCGGCAGCCTCGCGGCCCTGGGTCAGGTCGAGCAGCTGGTCGCGCGTCAGCACCTGGCGGGGGCGGAGCACCAATGCAAGCAGCAGGTTATACTCCCCCGTCGACAGCGCGACCGAAACGCCGCTGCGATCCACCAGCGCGCGTTCGCCCGATTTCAGCACCCAATCGGCAAAGGCATAGGAACCTGAATCGGGCGCATGCTGCCGGGCCCCGCCATTGGCGGCGCGGCGCAGCACGACCTTGACGCGCGTGGCAAGCTCGCGCGGGGAAAAGGGCTTCACGACATAATCGTCCGCGCCCATTTCCAGTCCGACGATACGGTCAGTTTCCTCGCTCCGCGCCGTCAGCAGGATGACGGGGATGTCGCTTGTCTCACGAATGTGGCGGGTAAGGCTCAGCCCGTCCTCGCCCGGCATCATGATGTCGAGGATGACGAGATCGATCGCATAGGCTGCCAGCCGGGTGCGCGCCGCCGCTGCATCGCCCGCCTGCGTCACGCGAAATCCCTGCTTCAGCAGGAATTGCGCGAGCGGCTCGCGGATCGAGCGTTCGTCATCGACCAGCAGCAGATGGGGCGTTTCGGACATTGTTTCGGTGCTTAGCATAGCTTTGGTGGTGACCAAGCCGATTGGACGGCGTCAAAAAAGTTTGCCGGGCGGGCGAGGAGGGGCACACCCGCCCGGCGACCGGGCTTACTGCCCGGTAGGGGGTGAAGGATTAGCGGCTGGAGCAGGCGTCGGTGCCGTACGGCGTTCCATCATCCGCTGGCGCATCGCGCCGCGCATCTTGTCGCGCTGGGCCTGCTGTTCGGCCTGGTCGACGACACCATCCTTGTTGGCATCGATGCGGTCGAACGGCGCGGTGAATTCGGCGCGCGTGATCTTGCCGTCGCCATCGCTATCCAGCCGCGCCATCATGCCGCCGGGACCACCGGGACCGCCCGGACCACGACCCCAGCCGGCATCATCCGGCCCACCGGCACCCATGTGATGCGGCCCGCCGCGACCACCGGGGCCGTGGCGACCACCGTGCATCGCGTGGCGGCGATCATGTGCGGCCTTTAATTCGGCTTCGGTGATCTGCGCGTCGCCATTGCTGTCGACCCGCTTGAAATGCTCGTTTTCGCGTGCCGCGAATTCATCGCGGGAAACGCTGCCGTCGCCATCGGTGTCGATCCGCACCATGCGCTGGGGAGGGCCCTTCATTTCAGTGCTGGCGATCTTGCCGTCGCCGTTCGCGTCCAGCAGCTTGAAGCGGGCGTCGGCCATCGCGAAGAATTCGCTGCGCGATACCTTGCCATCGGCATTGGTGTCGGCGCGCATCATCCCGTGCGGGGCAAGTGCTGCGGCAATGGCGACCCCGCCGATGGCAGTTGTCCCGATGGCAGCGGCGATCAACAGTTTCTTCATCTTGAAGCGTCCTCAGCAAACGGCGGGGACTATCCTCGCCATATGAGACCCTTCTGCCGCCAAGCTGTCGCCGCGATATGTCAGCTGCAGGGAAAACTGTCGCAAATTGTCGCGGTGCAGCGGCTCAAGCGAAGATCGCGACGCTCTGCATGCCTTCCGCCATCAATACGCCATCCGCATTCCAGATCCGCATCGTCTGGCTGCTGCAGCCGCCGCGCGCATAATCGGATTTGGCGGAGAGCAGCCACCAGTCATCGGTGGTCGATGGCGTCGCGGTGAGCAGATTGACGATCCACGTGAGCGAACTCACCGGCGGAAAACCTCCACCGAGCAGCCGCATAACGGCGGGCGGCAGCGCATCCGCCACCGCCATGATCTGCACCATCGGATCGAGCCCATCCGTAGCGCGCAGCCGTGCCCAGCGCAGCAATTCACCCTCGGCCAGCCCGTCCTTCAGATCGAGAAAATTGAAATTGTGGATGAAGAATTCTTCCGGCCCGGTGAAAACCTTCGCATCGGGGGCGGGCGGCGCGCGATTGACCGGCGGGCGCTGATCGAAATCGAGCTTCGATACCTGATCGGCCATGAACACGAAGGTGGCGCGAAATCCCAGTCCGGCTTCGGACACAATGTCCGATTGGATGAACGCCGCATTCCGCCCGCGCCGCAGCTTGGTGGCGGTGACGGTGATGTCGCCCGCCAGCGGACCGATGAAGGACACTTGCGCCGATCGCAGCGGTGGCAGATCGGGCTCGCACTGTTGTGCCGCGTGGAGCGCAATCGCGCTTGACAGCCCGCCATACGCAGTGCGCCCCTGCAGCCAGCCGGGCGGGATCGTCGCGGTAAAGCCCGTCTCGGTCGGGTGGGCGGCGGCGAGAATGTCGGCGAGCGGGGTCATGCGGTCTCTTTCATCAACTGGTCGCGCAATTCGCGCTTCAATACCTTGCCGATCGCGCTCCGCGGCAATTCACTAGCGATGTGGAGCGCGGACAGGCGCTGCGTCTTGCCCAGCCGTTCGTTGGTCCAGGCCATGATCGCGGCGGCATCGCTTGCGTCGCCACGCGGCACGTAAAAGCCGACCGGCGTTTCGCCCCACGCGTCGGATGGCATGCCGACGACAGTGCAATCGGCAACGTCCGGATGCTGCGCCAGCACCGCTTCCAGATCGCTCGGATAAATGTTGAACCCGCCGGAGATGATCAGATCCTTCTTGCGGTCCATCAGGATCAGAAAACCATCCTCGTCGAAGCGCCCGACATCGCCGTGGCGGATATAGCGGCGACCTTCGGCATCGAACCATTCGGCGGCGCGGGTGGCGTCCTTGCGTCCGTGATAGCCCGTCATCATCGCCGGGCTGCGACCGACGACTTCGCCCATCTCGCCTTGCGCGACTTCGTTGCCGTCATCGTCGATCAGGCGAATGTCATGCCCTTCGATCGGCATGCCGACGCTGTGGAGCTTGGTCGGGTGGGCATTGGCGACAAGCATGGTCGTGCCGCCGCCCTCCGTCATCCCGTAATATTCCACCAGCAGCCCCGGCCAGCGCGCCACGACATCGGCCTTCAGCGCGGCGGAGAAGGGCGCGCTGGTGCAGGTTTTCAGGCGGAACGACGACAGATCGAAGCTGTCGAAATCAGACACCGCCATGATCCGTTGATATTGCACGGGGACGAGCATCGCATGGGTGGCACGGTGGCGTGCAGCGAGCTCCAGGAAACCGCGCGCGTCGAATTTCTTCATGATCACCGCGGTGCCGCCCCAGCCGAGCGTCGGCAGGAAGGTGACGAGCGTGGTGTTCGAATAGAGCGGCGTCGCCAACATCGTCACTGCCTCGCCAAAGCCGGCGCCCGAATTGCGGTGTATGTGCGCCCACCGCATCGCATGGCTCTGGACGATGCCCTTCGGCGTACCTGTCGTGCCCGATGAGTAGATGACGTTGAATGGGTCTTCGGGGGCGATCGTCACGGGCGCGGGCGCGCTTCCCTCGGGGGCTAGCCATCTGGCAAAGCTGCCATCGTCGAAATCCACGATCGTCGCGGAGATGGCTTGCCCGTGGATCAACGCACGCGTCGACGCATCGACGAACACGAACGGCGCAGCGCTGTCGTTGATCATCGCGGCAATCGATTCGCCGGTCGCGGACGGGGACAAAGGTGTTGCCGCGCATCCGGCGCGCAAGATGCCCAGAAACACCGCGCCATAATCGATCGACGGCGTCGCGCAGATCGCTACGCAGGTCCGCTGCGGCACGCCGTCGCGCTGCAAGGCAGCGGCGATCCGGTCCATCATGCGGTCGAGCGTGGCGTAATCCATTGTCCCGTCGCCGGAGACGAGCGCATGTTTCGCGCCGCGCTCGGCAGCATGCGCGCGGATCAGCGCGGGCAATGTCGCGAACGCGCTTGCAAGCATCGCCTCGGCGGTCATCTTTTCTCCCCTCGAATGGGTGATGGCTAGGCGACGTCCGCGCGAAATGCCATACGCGATCTTCGAAAAACAAAGGGGAGGCTATTTCCATGCTGTTCTACGATGCCGCCAATCCCGCGCCCAACCCCCGGCGCGTGCGCATTTTTCTGGCCGAAAAGGGCCTGAAAGTGCCGACCGAGCTACTCTCGATCATGGCAGGCGAGCACAAGAAACCCGAATTTCTGGCCGTCAATCCGCTCGGCCAGATCCCGGCGCTGAAGCTCGATGATGGCGAGGTGATTACCGAAAGCGTGTCGATCTGCCGTTTCTTCGAAGCGCTCCACCCCGAGCCGCCGATGTTCGGCAAGGGGCCAAAGGGCATGGCCGAAGTCGATATGTGGGTGCGCCGCGTCGAACTCCGCCTGATGGTCCCCGTCGGGATGGTCTGGATGCATACCCATCCCTTCACCGCGCGCGTCGTCGTGCCGCAATATACCGAATTCGGCGAGAGCAACCGGCCCCGCGCCATCGCCGCGATGCGCTATTTCGATGAATCGCTCGCCGGGCGCAGCTGGTTGGCGGGCAAGGACTATTCGATCGCCGATATCACGTTGCTGACGACGATCGATTTCACGATCTTCATCGGTATTGGCTTGCCCGATGATATGCCGAACCTGAAGGCCTGGCACGAGCGCGCCAGCGCCCGCCCCAGCGCGCAGGCCTGAAGCGATGGCTGGCAGGATGCAGGGCGGCGTCGCGATCGTCACCGGCGGTGGCACCGGCATTGGCGCGGCGGTGGTCCGCCAGCTTGCCGATCGCGGGGTAAAGTGCGTGATCAACTATGCCACGAGCCGGGATGATGCCGAGGCGCTGGCAGCGGAGGTCGGCAACGGATCGATCACGGTGCAGGCCGACATTGTCGACGATGCAGCGTGCCGCGCGCTCACCAAGTCTGCCGTCGATACGTTTGGACGGATCGATTTCCTCGTCAACAATTCGGGGCGGACCAAATTCGCCAATCACGAGGATCTCGACGCACTCGACGCCGAGGATTTCATCGACATTTACCGGCTGAATACGATTGCCGCCTTCCAGATGATCCGGGCCTGTGCCCCGGCGATGCGCGAGGGGCCGATGAGCGCGGTCGTCAGCGTCGCCTCGGTGGCGGGGGTGTTCGGGATGGGATCGTCGGTTGCTTACGCTTGCTCCAAGGGTGCGCTGATCACGATGACGAAAAGCCTCGCGCGCGTGCTCGCGCCGGCGATCCGGGTGAATGCGGTCGCGCCGGGCTATGTCGGCACGGGCTGGTTCGAGAAACGACTGGGCGAGGAGGGGTTTGCCAAGCTCAACGCGCGGATTGCCGCAAGCGTCCCGATGGCGATGGCAACCATGGCCCCCGATGTCGCCGCGCCGATCGTTGCCCTGCTCGATCCCGCCATGCGCGCGGTGACGGGGGAGGTGACGCTGGTCGACGCCGGCGGACATCTCGACGTCGCGCTTACACGGCGGCCGGGAAAAGAAGGCTAGGGGGCACTTAGGGCGTCGGTGCTGGCACTTCTACAGCCTCGGCAACGCGCCCCAGCACCTTCCACACCACGATCAGCAGCGCGAGCGCCGCCAATATCCCCGCCAGCAGAAATGCAGCGCCCGGAAAACCTGCCTCGACGCCGTTCGCCAACGCCTGCGTCAGCATCAACGGCGCGATGATTGCGGCGACGCTGCCCATGCTGCCGATCCCACCCTGCAGCGCGCCCTGGTGCGACGCATCTGCCAGCCGAGAGAGCAACCCGTTCATCGCGGGAAAGACCAGCGCCGAAAGCCCGCTGATCAGAAAGATCGCATAGGCCTGCCACCCTGCGGTGATGACGGTGTAGGACAGAAACGCCCCCATGCCGCTTGCGAGCCCGACAACTGCGCTGCGCCGTTCACCCAGCCGCGCGATGATCGGCCCGGTCAGCACCATCTGTACGCTCGCCATCACCAGCCCGACAAAGGCCAGCGACCAGCCGATTGCCGCCGAATCCCAGCCGAACCGCGCAGCGGCCCAGAATGACCAGGTCGCCGGATAGACGTTGCTCGCCAGCAGCCAGAAGAACCAGGCAAGCAGCAGCGGTCCGGCCTCGCCGCTTTTGAACAGCGGGCGGAACGCGCCGATTACATTGGCGCTGCGCCAGTCGAATGGACGGCGGTTTTCGGCACTGAGGGACTCCGGCATCAGAAAAATCATCGCCACGCCGTTGATCAGGCCCAAGGCGGCAGCCGCCATGAATGGCGCGCGCGGGCCAAGCCCCGAGAGCAAGCCGCCGATCGCCGGGCCGACAATGAAGCCGATGCCAAACGCTGCACCGATATAGCCGAATACCTTGGCGCGACCTTCTGCCGGGGTGACATCCGCCAGCACGGCGCTGGCGGGGCCATAGATCGCCCCCGCCACCCCGGCGATCGCGCGACCGAGGAACAACCACGCCAGCGTGGGCGCAAACGCCATCAGTGCGTAATCGGCGGCAAAGGTGAGCATTGAGGCGATCAACACCGGCCGCCGGCCATAACGATCGCTCAGATTGCCGATGATCGGCCCGGCGAAAAACTGGGTCAGCGCATAAACGCCAAGCAGATAGCCCGAAATTCGCGTCGCCTGATCGAGATCGACCTTGCCCAGATCGGTAATCAGCTGCGGCAAGATGGGGATGACGATGCCGAAGCCAATCGTGTCGATCAGCACGGCCGCCAGCACGATCGGTACGGCACGATGGGCAAAGGTCATCGATCGACCGCCGCAAAAAGACTGTTCGTCATGGGCCTGACCGTCGCACAATTGATTTTGCTTGGACAGGGGGAGGGTGGGCAGGCGCGCCCTTTGTCGACACCCATTGCTAGAATGTCTGCAAGCGCGGACTCGCATCGACGCGGTCACTGCTATATTCGAAGAAATATAGTGAGTCGGGGGTCGACAGATGCGGTCGTTAGTTGGATTGGTGGTGCTGACCAGTGCGGTCATCGGAGGTACAGCGCGCGCATCCGAACCGGTAGACGCCTCACCGCCAACCGAAACGGCCGACATTTTAGCCGATCCTGTTTCGGCATCCGATGAATTGATCGTTACGGCCCGTCGCCGTTCCGAAGATCCCCAGAAAATCCCCCTGGCGCTGACGGTGGTGAGCGACGCTTTGATCGATGCGTCGTACACGCTCAACACTCAAGGGCTGACGTTGCTTGTGCCGACGCTGAACTACAGCTCGGCCAATCCCCGCAATACCGCTTTTACGATTCGTGGGTTGGGGAGCAGCGTGGTTGCGGTCAGCCAGGCCAATGACGGGCTCGAACCCGGTGTCGGCTTTTATGTCGACCAAGTCTATCATGCGAGACCCGCCACTGCCGCGTTCGATTTCACGGATATCGCGCAGATCGAAGTGTTACGCGGGCCGCAGGGGACGTTGTTCGGCAAGAACAGCACGGCGGGGACGATTAACATCACCACGCGGCTGCCGCGTTTTGCCTTCGAAGCGAATGAGGAGTTGCTCGTCGGCAATGACGGTTATGTCCAGGCCAAGGGATCGATCACCGGGCCGATCACCGAGACGATAGCGGCGCGCCTTTCCGGTCTGATCACCCGTCGCGACGGGGTGATCCGCAATGTCACCACCGGGCGCAACCAGAACACCATTTCGAATGAGGCGTTGCGCGGTCAATTCCTCTGGCAGCCCAATGATGACGTGCACCTGCGCCTGATCGGCGACTGGTCGAACTTTGCCGGGATATGTTGCACGCAGGTGCCGGTTCGCGTTGCGCCGACTCGCCGCCCGGTCGCTCGGCAATATGCAGCGTTGGCGGCGGGCGTGAATTATGCGCTTCCCAGCTTCAATCCTTATGACCGGGTGACCGATATCGATGCCGATCTCGGCGTTGATACCAATGAGGGCGGGGTTTCCGCGATCGCCGACTGGCGCTTGGGTTCTGCCACGCTGACGTCGGTCACCGCATGGCGCTTCTGGAACTGGGACGCAGCGAACGACCGCGATTATACCGCGCTGCCGATCCAGACCATCCAGCACATCCCGTCGCGACAGGACCAATACTCCCAGGAAATCCGGCTCGCCTCGAACGGAGAGCAACGCTTCAGTTATGTTGGCGGGCTCTATTTCTTCCGCCAGCGAATCATTGGGCGACCGATCACCATTTATGGGCCGCTCGCGAGCTATTGGCTGCTCGGCCCGGCACCGGCCTTTTCCGCCAATTTGTTGGATGGCTATGGCACGGATGGTCGCACTGATTTCCGGTCTGACAGCTATGCCGTCTTCGGCGAAGCGAATTGGCGCGTGGTTGATCGGCTGACGCTGACCGGCGGGTTGCGTTATACCTATGAGGAAAAGACTGTCGATTACGCGACCACCGTGTTCGGCGGGCTGCAGAATGTGACGGCGCAACGCAATAGCCAGCTCTCGATCCTGCGGCCTCAGGCTTATCAGGGCGCGGTAAAGGACGGCGCGCTCACCGGTCGGGCAAATGTGGCCTATGATGTCAGCGATACCGTGCTCGGTTATGTCAGCTTTGCCCGCGGGGCCAAGTCAGGCGGCCTGAACGCATCAGGCCTGCCGCTCAACGCTGCCAATCAGCCCGCGCTGGCGACCGTGGTCATCAAGCCCGAAACCAACACATCCTATGAAGTCGGGCTTAAGTCGCGCTGGTTCGATCGTCGAGTGGTGATCAATATCGATGCCTACCGCAGCGACGTGACCGATTTTCAGGCGAATGTCGTCGATACCGAGCCGGGGGCGTTGCGCGGCTATCTCGCAAATGTACCGCGCGTTCGGGTGCAGGGCGTCGAACTCGATGCAAGCGCGGCGCTTTCCCGCCGCTTCAATCTACGCGCAGCCGCCACCTACGCCGATGGCCGTTACATCTCCTATCCGAACGGGCCGTGCCCGATCGAGCAGGTCGCCACGGCGACAACGGTGTGCAATCTCAGCGGTAATCCCTTGCCCAGCCTGCCCGAATGGACGGTGTCGCTGGGGATCGATGCGACGCAACCCGCGCGGATATTTGGGCGTGCAGGTGAATTCTTCCTGCACACGGACAGCGTGTCGCGCACCCGCACGGTCGATCCATCGAACTCGCGCTTCACCGTGATTGACGGCTATAGCGTGGTCAACGCGGCGGTCGGTTTTCGGCCGCGCGCGGGTTGGGAAATTGGGCTCTATGTCCGCAACTTGTTGGCGACCGATTTCATCCAGAACTACACCGTTCAGGCCGGAAATTCGGGCCTGATCCTCGGCACCCCCAGCGATCCTCGCAGCTTCGGCCTCACCTTCCGCCTGCGCCAATAGCGCGTTCATTATTCAGCTTGCCACCCGATACGGACCAAGGTCTCCCTTTGCACGCGGGGGCGATTTGTGCGATGGCCGCTCCATACCCGATATTCAGATTCGGTTTGCAAGGAGTGCATTCATGGCCACCGCCCCCGAACTCGACAATCCAGCCACCGCATTGGATGCTTTTCGTGCCGAGGTTCGCGCCTGGCTCGCGGACAACTTCCCGCCCTCGTTGAAGGGCAAGGACAACAGCATGTCCGCGCTCGAAGGGCCGAGCAACCCGAGCGCCGATGAAACCGCCTGGGTAAAGGCGATGGGTGAAAAGGGCTGGGGCGTCCCGACCTGGCCGGCGGCCTATGGCGGCGGCGGGCTCGACAAGCACCAGGCCCGCGTGCTCGCGGAGGAAATGGGCCGCGTTGGTGCCTGGAACCCGATCGGTGGCATGGGTGTGATGATGTTCGGCCCGACTCTGCTCGAATATGGCAGCGAAGCACAGAAGCTGGAGCATATCCCCGCGATTGCCAAGAACCAGGTCCGCTGGTGTCAGGGCTATTCGGAACCCGGCGCGGGTTCCGATCTCGCAAGCTTGCAGACCTTTGCCGAGGACAAAGGCGATCATTACCTCGTCAATGGGCAAAAGACGTGGACCTCTGGCGGGCAATGGGCCGACAAATGCTTTGCGCTGGTCCGTACCGACAAAACCAAGAAGCACGAAGGCATCAGCTTCCTGCTGATCGATATGAAGGCCCCCGGCGTCGAAGTTCGGCCGATCCGGATGATTTCTGGCCAGTCGCCCTTCTGCGAGACGTTCTTCACCGATGTGAAGGTGCCCAAGGAAAATCTGGTCGGTCGCGAAGGCGAAGGCTGGACGATCGGCAAGCGCCT